>JBEKEI010000101.1:0-18015 GCA_050013915.1 Roseiarcus sp. | reverse complement strand
AAGCAAAACGACCACATTATATTGTCAGAACCGGCCTCAATCATCAATCTTATTTGGGAAGGCAATTAGAAACGTCAAGATAATATGATGATCACAGACAGATTCTCTGCCGGTTCAATATATATGCCGAGAGAAGGTAAGTGTCTGGGTGCCTTTTGTCAATGTTATCCATCACACTCAAGGTAATGGCCAGATGTAAATGATCACGCTTGCCGTGGCTATAGATCCTGATGCGACTCCAACCCGAAAATATAGAATAGGCAGGTTGTAGGCTTGAGTGTTTGGGTTGTTTATTCCGAGGAACTGGACGTTCCCATTTGTATTCGCGAGCGCCGAGGAAACCGAAATCGCACTTCCGGCCGACATTATCGGAATTCCGGTGCCGTTCGGCGCTGTGAAGAGACCAGCGGTAGACGCAGTCAACGAGGCTGAAGCATTGGCGATGGTAACGCCATTCACCTTATAATTCACCACCCCCGCCGGCAGCGTGATCGCGATCGGCGTATCCGTGTTGGCGCTGTTGAAGTTCACATTGTCCGCCCAGCCGCCGATCATCACCGCCGGCCAGGCTTGGGCTGGGGAAACGCCGCCCGCGAGGTCGGCGAAGCCGAGCGGCCGCGCCAGCGCGGTCCAGGCGTTGGCGCCGTTGCTCTCGAGCGCGAGCGAGCCATAGGGGGCCGCGATCGAGAGGCTCGTCGCGCCGTTGATCGTGTCGGCGCCGGTGCGCCCGACGACGATCCGGTTGGCTGGCGAGCAAGCGCCGGATTCGTCGAGGATGGCGAGGATTGCGCCCTGCGGATAGGCGCTGGCGGCGCACAGGGTCGTCGCCCGCGTCGCCGTGAGGCTGGCGAAAGCGACCACCCGGTCGGCTGGAAGAATCGTCGTCGCGGCGTCCGCCACCGCGCGGCGGGCGGCGACCTCGCCGAGCCTCGCCGCCGCCCACCCGCCCGCGGTCGCGCCGTCCTGCACGACGAGGCGGTTGTTGGTGGTGTCGATGACGATTTCGCCGGGCGCGCCGGTGAAGGCCGCCACCTGGGCGGCCGTCCCCCGCCGCAGTTGCAATTGTTCGCTCATGGCGTTCCTCCGAGGTCGATCGCGCTGGTCAGCGCCCCGAGCGTCGAGCCGAAATCGTCGAGTACGGCGGCCGTCGCGCCGACGCCGCCCAGATCGACCGGCAGGCCGCCGGCCAGCTGCGCGGCGATCGGCGAGGCGCTGCCGGCGCCGCTCGGCGTGTAGCTGTAAGCGACGCAGGTCGACAGATTCTGAACGCCTCCGCCAAATACATTGACGCTCTGGAACTTGAGGATCAGCGCCTGGCCAAGAAAATTCGCCGGCAGGTCGGCGCGGACGATCGCAGCGCCGAGCCGGCCGAACGCCGCGCCGGCTGCATGAGCCGACGCGACCGTTCCGTAGAGGCCGCGCGCCAGGCCCGTCAGGGCATAGGCGTTGGCGCCGGTCAGCGTCGCCGTCGCATAGGCGAGCAGCTCCGCGTCGACCAGCGCCAGCGTCACGCCCTGCTTGGCCGCGGCGGCCGTCGTTCCGGTCAGCACGCCCCCGCTTTCGGCGAGATTGACTGCGAGCGTGTTGGTCGCATCGAAGCCGGCCGCGGCGGCGAGCGGCGCGGTCAGGAAGCCCTGCGTGACCGGCTGGCCGATCACGCCGAGCTGCGAATAAGTCACGCCGTCGATCGAGACCCAGACATTGGCGCCGCCCCAGTCGGGATCGGCGATCCCGCCCGCGCCACCCGATGCGCCGACCCATAGCTGCGGCGTACCGCCGGTCAACGCCGGCGGCGGTTCGAAGATGACCGGCGCATTGACGGGATCGGGCGGCGCGCTCTGGTTGGGAATGACGCTGGTCGCGCCGAGCGTAGGATAGACGACGGGGGTCGAGACGCCGGCGGTGAGTTCCTCGGCGGTGACGGTGAGGACGCCGCGGTCGTCCTCCTCGATCGCGACGATGCGGACAGGCGCAGCGGCGAGGCCGAGATTGGCGTCGGTGATCGCGATTATGTCCATGGGATCGAGCAGGCAATATTCCCAGGACAGCTTGAACGTGAAATGGGCGCGCACATAGAGCGCGCGCTGCAGGATCGTCTGCGCGACGACCGGCGCCACGACCGAGACGTCGCAGATCTCGTGCGCGGCGATCGTCGAGCCGACGCGCGGGCCATAGAGATCGATCTGCGACTGGTCGCGCGCCTCGACCGGCGTCGGGCCGTATTGATTGGCGCGATCCATCACCTCGATGCGCTGGATCGTCGGCAGCGAGAAGGGGTCGAGGCGCGAGACGAGGACGGGATCCTCGTCACCCCTGGCGGCGACGAAATCGTCGTCGGCGAGGCTGTAGACCGGCGCGAGGTTCGGCGCGAACGCATAGCCGTTGCCGGCGACCGGCTGGTCGCCGTAGGGCATGAATCTGAGCCGGCCGCCGCTCCAGACGGCGGCGCAGTTGCAGATCTGCAGCCAGCGCGCGAGTATGCTCGAGGATTGCTCCTGGTCGGTCAGCGCGGGGCTGAAGGCGATTCCCATCGCGCGGCAATAGGTCTGCAGCGAGGAATCGCCGGATGCGCCGAGCAGCGTCGTGGCGTCGATGCTGGCGGGATCGAAGCCGAGCCCGTACTGGGCGTTGGTGAGGAAATCGGCGATGACCGAAGCGGGATCCGCGTCGATCGCATTGATCCCCGTCGCATGCAGGACGCCCTCGATCTCGAAGTTGTGGTTGGAGATTTCGGCGTTCGCGCCCAGCGCGTAGCTCGCCGCGCAGACATAGGCCGTCCCCTGATAGGCCAGAGCCTGCGCGGGATCGTGGGCGGCAAGATAGCCCCAGACCGCCTGCGGCGTCTGCCCGGAAAAGAAGGACAGGCCGAGCGAGGCCAGGGTGGAGATCGACTGGTCCTTCCAGATCTGGCCGACGCCCGCGATCGGCCCCTCGCAGAGCGCGAGCATCAGATCGGCCGAATAGGTGTTGCCCGAAGTCGAGCTCGAGCGGAAGAACCCCTTGCCGCCGGAATTCTGGACCTGCGTCTGCGTCTGGAAATTGCTGTACCAGATGACGTTGGGCGCGATCTTCGCCTGCCCCCAGACGATTGGCACCGGCAGCGTGTTGACCGATGTCTGCAATTGCAGGCCGGTATAGTCTGGCGTCACCGCCGGGGTCGATTTCCTCGCGTGGAACCAGCCCATCAGGCGCCTCCCCCGGATTCGGGCGCAAACCAGGACGCGAACCGCGCGCCCGCAAGACGATGCGCGATCGCGACATTGTGCGAGAGCTCTTCCTCGAGCACGATGCCCGCCCCGGCGAAGGCGTGGACGATGGTCAGCGGCGCCGCCGCGGTGACGATCCCGCCATGGCTGAAGCAGCGCCCGTAGCGGAACAGCACGACATCGCCGGGCGAGGGCGCGGCGACCTCGTGCGCCCGCTCCAGCAGCAGGCGCAGGTAGACCTCGTCGCTGCGGTGGAGGTGCCAGTCCGACGAATAGGGGCGTGGATCGAACGGCGCGACCAGGCCGAGGTCGCAGTACACGCGCACCAGCAGCATCGCGCAGTCGCAGCCGACGCCCTTGACGTCGGCGCAGACATGGTACGGCGTGCCGACCCAGGCGCGCGCCGCCGCGACGATCCCAGCGCGAACGGAGTTCGTCGCGGCAGCGCGAACGGAGTTCGTCGCGGCAGCGCGGGTGGCGGCAGGGGACATGGGGGCTCCTGGGCAGCTCGTGAGCGCAACGATCGCGGCGCGCGGCGGCCCCACGCGATCGCCGTCGCGTTTCGCGGTTCGCCGCGGCGATAATCGCCGGAGATAGGTTCAGGCGGGGGCTACTGTTCGGGATAGGCCTGGATCGGGCGCATCGCCGCAGCCATCGCGTGGGCCGGCGCCATGTGGCGGGGATTGTCGACCGTGAACGGCTCTTCACACAACGTGCACAGGGCGCCGCCTTGCGGGAGCGCTTCGACATGAACGCCGGCGGGCGGCGTCACCTTCAGCAATTGCGCGGGAGTCAGGAGCGTCACCCAGCCGACCCACGGCAGGAGGTATTTCCTCTTCTCGTCGTATGGGACCATGGTGTCGTAGCGCCGGGAGGAAACCCAACCCTCGTCCGGTTCCCACGCATCGATCAGCAACCGCGTGAGGTCCCGCAGCCCGGGACCCTCCCACGGCCGCCCGGTCGCGAGCCGCTGATCGCTGAGCGTCAGGCTCAGATAGTTGCACCGAGGATTGACATTGTCGTAGCTGCCCGGCAGCACGACCAGAGAGACGTCCAGGGGCTCGTCGTCCCGTCCCAGGCGCCGATCGAGTAGCCTGTTTCCGGCCAGATCCGGCGCGGCGGGACGTCGTAAGTGCATCGATTCCTGTCGAAGAGCGCCGAGAGCTCGTCGAGATCGGCGGGCACGCTGCAAAGCGTGTTCTGCGCCTCCTCCAACGAGGGGCCCATCTCCTTCCATTGGCCGAAGATCGGATCGAGGGCGCTGAGGCCGTCGATCGTCCGGGCGAACCGGGCGGCGCATTGTTCGGCGGTTTCGCGGCGGCTCCCTCAGCGAAAATCCAGATGATAGAATTCCTTCGTCATGGCCACTTGTCCCAGATGATGTCGATATTCCCCCAGTCCCTGGCTGGCGGCCGCAGGTAGTCGGCGATGGCTTCCTCCTGGATATGCCATTCGACGCGCATTCCGGCCGCCCTCGCCGCCTTCGATTGTCTTTCCAGCTGCTTCGGCCAGTCATCGGCCCCTTCGAACCACGATCGGATTTGCCCGTCCTTCATGAATTTCGCATAGGCCGCCTTGGCGTCGAGCAGAGGCCCGTCGGGGTCGCGGCAGCCGTCGAACATGACGTCGTTCACTTCTACCGCGAGTCCGGGCGGGAGTCCCGTGACATGCTGCTGATAGGCGATCGAATTGGCCGACCATCCATAGTTGGACTCCGGCAAAGGGGCGTCGGACCGGCGGGCCCGCCCCGCTCAGTACGCCACCTGCGGCGGCGGCACGTAGGGGAAGCCGCGGAACCGCGCGAGATTGCCGAACTGCGCCGCGCAGGTCGCCGGCGTGTGGTCGCAGCCGGCATAGACGGTGAAGGCGTCGCCCGCCGCAGGCGCGACCGGCAGCGGATACATCAGCGTCAGCGACGCGCCCGCCGCGGCGAGCTTGACGGTGGCGCGGACGTTGGCGTTGGCGCCGGAGGTGAACAGGATGGCGCCCTGCTGGTGCGCTGCGAGCGCGCCGGCGAACAGAATCGCCGACGCGGTCGAACCGGCGCCGACCGTGCCGGCAGTCGCATAGGTCCCGCGAATGATTCCGCAACCGGAATCGTAGAGCGTGTGCAGGCAGGTCGGCGAATAGAGATTGCGCGGCATGTCCATGTCGAGCGCGATGAGCTCCGAGGCCACGGTGATCTTCGCGCCGGTCCGGCCGACCTGGTCGACGGTCGAGATGCGGCCGCGGAACAGGGTGACGCCGCCGACCGGCGGTTGGCCGAGAGCGCTCATGAACACACGGTCGCGCTGGATGGCGCAGCCGTCGAAGGCGCCGTCGCGCAGCGCCGCGAGAAACATCGCGCCGGCCAGAAGATCGGTCGGGCGCGCCGCGATCAGGATCTGCTGCTTGTCGACGTCGAGCCCGACCCGGCAGCTGTATTTGAGCCCCTGCACGAGCGGGCCGTCGGCGGCGAAGGCGACGCCATTGTAGGAGACCGGCTGGTCGACGTTGGTATAGGCTAGGGCGAGGCCGCTCGGAAGCGTGAACGTGAAACAATCGGCGAAGGCGATCTGCGCGTCGGGCGCGGCGCGCGCCGCATTGAGGAAGGCGATGAGCGTGGGGCTGGCGGTCTTCAACGGCGCCCTCCTAGCTCGACCGCACGCTGCGGAACTTGACGCTCGGCGCCGCCCACAGATTCTGCATGAACTGCTCGAAATCCTGGGCGTCGTCGAGAAACCGGCACTGGAAGGCGAAGCTGAAGCTCGCCGCGACGGCGACGCCGCTTCCCGGCGCCGTCGCGAAGACGAGCGCATTGGGCGGCGTCAGCGACCAGCCCGAGGCCTGGGCGACGCCGCCGAGCCAAACGCCTGAGATCGAGGCGACCCAGCCGACCGGCTCGAAGAAGCCGCCGAGCGCGCGCCCCATCGTGAAGCTCGTCTGCGTTCCCGTGCCGAGGCCGAGCCCCTGCGCGGTGGCGACATTGTCGGTCGGGTCCGTGTAGAGGAACGTGCCGAGCTGCCCCTGGCATTGCAGGAACAGGCCCATCAGGCTCTGCAGCGATTGCGCGCCGAGGCCGGGCCAGCTCGAGGAATCGCTGGCGAGCGCGTCGAAGGTCGCCTCGAATTCCCACAGCGGATATTGCCACAGGGAATCGCGCACCTCGCGGCCGGAGGCGTGGCTCGCGACGAGCGTCGAAAACACCGGCTTCTTGTGGACGCTCCAGCCCTGGCCGGGAAGCGTCGGGAACGCGGGCGGCGTCGTCATCGACGGCTCCTTAGGCTTGTCGCCGCTATGGGCGGCAAAGCGGCGGTCACGGCCGCACCATCCGCAGCCTCACCAGCCGCAGAGTCCACAGCGTCGCCATGAAGTCCTCGAGGTCGAGGACGTCATCGGCGAAGCGGCACAGCCACAGCAGGCTGAAATCAGCCGTGATCGCGACGCCGGGCGCCGGCGGCGCGGCGAACACGATTGCGGGCGGCGAGCCGGCTGCGATCGCATAGTGCGACGGCGAAACCGTCGCCCCGTCGGCATAGACGGCGGCGACGCCCGAAGTCCAGGCGACCGGCTCGCGCCAGCTCCCGAAGCCGCGCACGAGCGGAAACGTCGTCGTCGCGCCGTCGCCCATACCGAGCAGCTGGCCCGCGACCGTCGCGAGCCCGGGCGGCGCGAGCCAGAACGGCGTCGCCTGTCCCTGCATCTGCGCGAAAAAACCGGCGATCGCCTGCAGCTCGGGCTCGGGCGGCGCGGCGCGCAGAACTTGGTAGGTCAGCTCGATATCGAAGAGCGCCGCGCCGTAGCGCGCGCGCCGCGTCGCGCGCCCCGAGACCCGATCGGCGATCTCGGTCGCAAAGCGCGGCGCGACATGGGTTGACCAGGACAGGGTCGCGAGCGCGGGGAAACTCGAATAGGTCCCGGACCCCGGCGGCGGCGAAGGCGGCGTCGGCGGCGTCGCGGGGCCGCGCCCGCCGAGCCATTGCCCCACCGGCCAGTTGCCCGCGTCACCCCAGGCGGCGCCGAGGATCGGGAACGTCGGGAACGGGCGCGCGTCCCAGTTCCACAGGCAGGAGAATGCGAACTGGATCATCGGGACGCCGGCGGCGGAGACAGCGTTGTTGCCGTCGCCGTTGAAGTATTCGAACACCGCCTGTAGCGCGAGCAGCGGCAGCGTGTCGTCACGCCGGGGTATGAAGCCGCCGCCGGCCGCCGGGTCCCAGACCGACCAGTACGGGGTCAGGCTCTCGACCGAGGCGGGATTGTAGAAGACGTTCGGCTGGTTGGTCGCCCGGTCGGTCGCGGGAAAGCCGTATTCGACGAAGGCGATCGACTTCGACTGCGCCCGCCACGACGTCGGCGGCCCCTGCGGCGCCCAGCCGGCGCCCGTGTCATAGACCGCGAAGTGCGGATTGTTCCACCACCAGCGGAACTGCTTGTTGGCGAGCAGCTGCTGGCCGGGCGCGTAGGGGCTGCGCGCCTGCGCAAGCCGGTCGCCCTGCGGCAGCGACATCTGCTGGTCCGAGCCGAGGGGATCGAGCCCGCGCCCGCCATTGGCGCCGTCGGCGTAGAACCAGTCGAACTTCTCGCCGCCTTCGACGTTCGCCTTGAGATAGGGCTTCGACCAGAGGGTCGGCGCGCCGGCGAGGCCGAGCCCGTTCATCGCCGCAGCCGTTGGCGGCCAGGCGCCCGACGGCGCCGGCGCGCTCCAGTTGTCGACGTCGAGCCCGCCCTGCGTCGTCCAGTCGGACAAGGGAAGATAGTTGTCGAAGCCGACGAGATCGACGTCGGTGGAGGCGAACAGCGAATCCAGATGCGGCCATTGCCCGTTCTCGCCGGGATGCTGATAGCCCATCCAGTCCGACCAGTCCGCGGAATAGGCGACGAGGTTGGTCAGCGTCGAAAGATTCTTCGTGAGCCCCTGACGGTCGAAGATATCGCGCACGTCGCCGGCGAGCGCCTGCAGGCCGGCGACGAAGGGATAGTCCCAGACCGCGGCGCCATTGGCGTCGGTCGTCCCCGCCTTCGTCCAGCCAGGCCCTCGGATCGTCTCCAGCCCGCGCAGCTCCGAGCCAATGAGGAACAGGTCGACGCCGCCCGCGACCGCGCAGAGCGAGGCGTAATGCAGGATCATGCGCCGGTACGTATAGTCGGTCGGCGCGCCGGCATAGGCGACGGTGAGATTCGCGGGATCGGGCGTGAACTGCGCCGGCGTCGCTGCGCCGAGGAATGCGGCGACCGCTGTGGTCGCCGCGTTCGAAACATCGGGCGCAAAGGTGATCCGCCCGCGCCACGGCAGGCCCGGCGCGGTCATCAGGATGAAGGGATAGAAAATCACCCGCAGCTTGCGCGCCCTCAGATCGCGGATGCAGCGCACGATGCTGGGATCGGACGGAGTCCCGCCATAGACGGAGCCGCCGCCGCTCTCCGGGATCCCGACGAGGCCGGGCGAGGCCTGGGTGAGCCCCGAAACGCGCCATGAATCGGAGATCCAGGCGCCGCCGGAGAGCTGCTCGAACGCGCCGCCGGGGTAGGTCGTCGCCGGATAAATGCGACAGACGGAGGCGTCGAGCGAATCCCCGAACCAGGCGCAGACGATCGAGACCGTCGCGCAGGCGGGATAGGCGGCCTGCAACTGGTCGATCGCGGTTGCGTAGTCGGTATAGGCGCCGCCCGGCGCGTGGAACGTGTTGACCCCCGCCATCACGCCGCCGACGCGCTGGCCCTGGTGGGCGATCGTGTCATAGGTGAACTCGCCGGTCGCCGGCAGCAGATGGACGCCGGCGACGAAGCTCATGGCGGCGCCTTTCCCGAGGTTACGAAATTGCCTGTCCAATTCCCGTCGCTTTTGCGAGGGCGCAGGTCGCGCGACCCTGCCCCCTCACGCTCCCGTCAGCCTTCGCAGGCCCAGATGCGCGCCATGCCGCACAGCCTCGTCCATCGCCTTCATCAGCGCCGGGCTGTTGGCCTTCATCCATTGCGCGACGCTGCCCGAGTCCACCGCCGCGACGTGAAAATTGGTCGTGGGATGGATGTGCACCGCGCCGCCGCCCGGCCCCGCTTGCGCGCCATCCGTCAGCATGTCGCGGAACGCGCCCGCCTGGGCGGCGGGCATGACGAGTTCGTCGCGATGGACGAGCGAGAGCATGTCGTCGGGCACCCGCCACATGCCGATGTCGGCCGAGGCGACGGCGCCCGCCATGCCGGCCACCGTCGCCTGCGCCGCCGCCGCCGGGCCGATCGCGAGCGGCCCCATCACCGGCGAGAGGAAGCCGAACACGCCGGCGAAGGCCTCGGCGGCCGAGGACAGGATCGAGCGGATCATCGTCGCGCCCTGCGCTGCGAGCGAGGCCGCCGCGCCCGCCTGCTCCGCGCCGCTGCGCGCCGCAGCCCCCGCCGTCGTCGCGGCGGTCCTGGCCGCCTCGTTGGCGATCGTCTGGATCACCGTCGTCTCGCCCCATTCGATGAACTTGATCAGCAGGTCGGCGAGCATGGCCTTGAACGCATTGCGCCAGGTCGTCGTCCCGTCGATCAGCCCGTGCAGTTGCGAATTGAAGCTCGACGAGATCGCATTGCCGAAGCTCTCGTATTGCTGTTGCTGCGCGTCGATCGACTTCTGCACAAGGCTCGCCATCTCGTCCTGGTGGCGCCGCTCGGCGTCGAGGATCTTGTCGTCGATCTGCTGCTTCTGCGTGAGCGTTGCGCCGCCGAGCGCCTGCTCCTGGCCGAGCAGGCCGAGCTCGGCCTGGTATTCGGCGTCGGCGGCGGCGCGCGAGAGGGCGATCTTTTGCTGCTGGGTGATCTCGTGGCGCGCTACCTCTTCGGCGTAGAGCGCGAGTTTCTGCTTCAGCCCATCCTCGACATCCCTGACCTCCTCGCCGATCGCGAGCCGCGAGGCGCGCATCGCATCCGCCAGGGAGGCCTCGTCGCCCGCGCGGATCGCCGCGGCGGCTTGGGCGTGAGCGGCGACGAGGGAATTCTGGATCGACGCCGAGGCGATCAGAGCGGCGCCGAACGCCTCGACCTTGCCGGGCGCGAAAGCCTGCGCGATTCCGGCGCCGAGCCCGGCAAATTGCGCATTCGCCTCGCCGATCGGCGCCGACAGGCCCGACAGCGCGTCCTTCGCCGCAGCGACGCCGGCGGCGAGCCCGTCGGTCGCGGCGGAGAAGGTGACGGTGAGACTGGCGTCGGCCATGCGGGACTCCATCGCTCGGCGCTACGTCGCTCCCGGCGGGAACGCCCGTTTCAATTCGGCGATCGTCGCCTGACACGCCGGCGACGCCGCCGCGCGCGCCGGCTGCCGGTATTTCATCGCCGCCGCGAGCAGAAGATGAGCGGGCGGGTTGGCGCGCCATTCCGACTGCAGGGCGGCAAGGCGCGGCAGGGTTAGCCCATCGAGCGCCTCGTCCCAGGTCCAGCCGGTGTTGGCGACGACATGGGCGATCACGCGGTCGATATCGACTCCCCCGGCGCCTCCCGTCGCGCCGAATCGGCGGACGCCGCGCGCAGGCCCGCCGCCTGGGCGACCGCGGGGAACGCCTGCATCAGCTCGCCGACCGAGAACGGCATGTCGAGGAACGCCTCGCGCGAAAGATCGGGGTCGACCTGCGCGAGCGCCAGCCAGATCGCCTCGGCGAGCTGGTCGAGCTGGGTCTCGGAGAGCTGCGCGACGCTGGCGGTCGTCATCGCCGCGCCGCCGAGTTCGGCATAGAGGCGAAACAGCGCGGGCTGGATTTTCTTGATCGCGCGAAACTGCAGATGCGGCAGCGCCCAGCGCCGGCCCGCCAGCGATACTTCGAAAGTCTCCTCGCTCATGCCGCATCTCCGAAATTGAACTGGCAGACCTGGCCCGCGCTGTTGGCGAAGCACTGGAAGTCGAGCTCGGGCAGCACGAAATCCTCCAGCTTGGTGCCGAGCGCGAGCTTCTCGGCGACGCAATTGTAGAGCAGCACCGAGAATTGCTTCCCGGTGGTCGGATCGGAGGCGAACAGGTTGGCCGAGAAGGCGATGGTCGGGCCGATCAGCTGGCTCGTCACCGCGACGCTCTGGCCGCTCGCGGGATTGGCGTAGGTGTAGGAGATCAGCACGGCGGCGCCCGCGTCGCCCGCCGCGAAGGTGTAGACGCCCGCGGCGACGCAATATTGGCCGACCGCCGGCGCGGCGCCGACGAGCTTCAGCGGCAGCGCGCTCGCGGCGTAGACGACGCCCTGGTCGGCGACGAAATTGGCGTGAGCGCTCGTCGTGTAGACGTAAGGCGAGGCCGCCGGCACGCTCGCCGCCTCGCCGAACTGGGTCTGGGTGACGCCCGCAGCCGGCGTCACGCCGAAGAACAGCGAGCCGAGCGCGAGGCCCGAAATGCGCGCCATCTTGGCCTTGCCGGTCATCTTGCGGGTGCCGGCGCCGATCGCGACCGGAAAGTCGTACTGGCCGTAGAGCGCCTTGGTCGTCGTCGCGAGATTGAGCGTGACTTCCTGGGCGAGGCCGAAATTGACCGGCGTCCCGCCTTGCGGCGCACCGATCAGCACGCCCGAGCCGAACACGAACATGGGAGGTCTCCATCGTGAGGGTAGGAACAATCGGAATTCGTCGGCGCGCGTCGGCTGCGCCGAACCGCCGTCATTGCGCGGCGCAAAGCGACGTAGCCGTCCTGACCGGGCGGCCCGCCGCCGCCGCTCACGGCGCGACCAGCCGCACGCTGACCACCGCAAGTCCGTCGCCGTCGAGATCGCCGGTGTCGCGCACCGGCACGCCGGCGATCTTGCAGTCGAAGACCGCGCCGCCGAGCGTCTGCCGCCCCGCCGCGAGGTCGGCGCCCCGCGGCGCCAGCGCGGCGTCGATCGCGTCGAGGGCGGCGTTGATCGCGCTGGCGCCGGGCGTGAAGGGATCGCGCGCATCGAAATACAGGAACAGCTTGGCCTCGATCGTGCGGCGCGGCGTCGCCGCCGAGGTCCAGGCGTAGGTCTCTGGGCCCGCCTCGAGCTGGAACAGCGCGGGCCGCATCGCCGCCGGAATCTCGCTCCACAACCGCAGCCGGCGCGAGGCGAGGCCCCAGGGATAGGCGGCGGTGAGCGTTTCGAACAATGCGGAGAAGGCGGCCTCGCGGCTCATGATCGCTCCCAGGCTTCGACGGGGGCCGCGGCGAGCGCGGCGACGATGTCATCCGCCATTTCGGAGAGGCTCGAGCGCAGGTAGGATCGCTCGGGGATCCTCGAACCGGGATGTTCGACGCGGCGGGCGAAACGCAGCGCGCCGCCCGCGACGAAAGCGAGCGCGGCGGCCTTGGTCGGCACAATCTCATGGGCGGCGGTCTTGCCGCCATATTCCTGGATCGCGGCATATTTGACCTCGCCGACGACGCCGATGCGCGCGAGGATCATCTCACCCTCGGCGCCGGCCTCGGCGAGGATCGACTCGCGCAGCGCGCCGGTGCGTGCGTTCAGGATCCCGCCCGAGAGCTTCTCCGTGCGCACCTTGTCGGCGAGCGCGGCGGCGAGCAGCGCGACCTTCTGCGCGAGGACGGCGCGCAGCGCGGCCGGCCATGCGTCGAGCCGCGCGTCGAGCGCGTCGGCGCCGACGAGCGCGAGACTCAGCATGACGGCGTCACCCGGCGATAGGGTTGCAGCAGCGCGAGCACGGCGGCCGACATGGCGGCCGTGTCATAGGCGATCGTCTCCTGGCCGCCGACCGATTTGGAGCGCAGGCCGATGCGCTCGGCGGCGCGGAAACGCTCGGCGGCGAGTTCCAGCGCGGCCTGGGCGACGTCCTGCGGGACATAGCCATAGGACAGCGCGACCGCCGCGCCGGCGTCCGCCGCGGCGAAGGTGTAGAGTCCGTCGGCGACCGCATATTGCCCTGGCCCCGGCGCGCCTGCGACGGCGGTCAGCGCCGCGCCGGTCGCGGCATAGGTCACGCCGAGATCGGCCCCCCAGGGCCCGAACGGCTGCGCCGCGCCGAGCTGCGCGGGCGCGGCGGCGGGGATCGTCTGCGCCTCGCCGGACACGGCGTAGCCTGCGCTATAGCCGATCACGACGTTGCGCCGCCCGCGCCGCGGCCAGGGCCCGAACACGTCGACCGCCTGCGGCCGCCCCGGCGGCGCCGGATCCGCCGGCTCCAGCAGATAGCCGTGGCGCGGCCAGCCCGCCGCGACCGGCGGCACGGCGACGCCGTCGATCGCCAGCGAGCCGATCGCCTGCACCGGCCAGTGGCGCAGCGTGATGCGCCGGCTCTCGCCGTCGAGGGTCTCGCCGTAGCTCTGCGGCAGCAGGGCGGGCCGGCTGAGCAGCGCGTAGATCGCCCGGCTCGCCGCGGTGATCAGCGCGGCGAGCGTCGCGTCGTTCGGCGCGCCCGCTGCGGGCAGGCCGAGCCAGGCCTTCAGCGCGGGTAGCGTCGTGAGATCGCATGGAGACATGGGGATCCTCGCCCGGAACGCGGCTCAGCCGTTGCCGATATTGGTGAGGATGCCGACGCCGAACGGCGCATAGACCGCGAGCGTCTCCTCGGCATAGACGCCGAACTCGCGCCGGCGCGTGCGCACCGGCCAGTCGACCCGGTAGTAGTCACGCCGGGTCAGCACCTCGGCGACATTGGGCGCCTGGTTCGACTGGTACCAGACCGGCAGCCGCTCGCAATAGCCCAGGATCGTGCCGGGTGGCAGGTCGGGATGGACCTGGATCGGAATGTCGAAGCCGCCGTCGACGCTGAACGGATTGTAGTACCACCGCACGACGCCCGACGCCGAGACGCCATAGGGTCCGCCGCGGTCGCTGTCGGCGCCGATGTTGTAGCGCACCAGCGGCCCCGAGGCGCTGGTCAGGCATTTCGTCGTGATGTTCTTCTGCTCCTGGGCGTTGACGTAGAGCACCGTCGGCGACAGCCGGTAGGCGTTCCACATCTGGACCAGCATCGTGTCGATCTCGACCACCGAGCCGCGGCCGGAGGCGGTGAGGAACGAGCCGGTTCCCGCCGTCCCCGCCGCGAGCGCCTGGACATAGGCGGAATTGACCGGATTGAATCCGATCGTCAGCAGGCCGTCGAAGGCGAGCGTCGGGTTGCGCGAACAATCGGCGCCGACCGCGCTCGCCGGCTGCTGGCCGGCGAGCAGCGGCGCCGACAGCGCGAGGCTGTTGATCGTGGTGATCGCCTGCAGCGTCTCCGCGCCCGCCGCGCCGACATACCAGGCATAGGCGACGGCGCCGTTGAGGACCGGGACGGTCGCGAACAGCGTCTGGCCGGCCGCGACCGCCTGCGTCGCATTGGCGCTGCGGTTCGACGAGCCGCCGTTCAGCGTGTAGCTATTGCCGTCATTGCCGGTTATCGTCCGCGTCGTCGCGACGCCCGCCGCGAGGGTGGCGTTGCGATAGCCCTCGAAGGCGAGGCCGACGACGATCGCCGAATAGGTCGCCGCCGGCAGCGTGGCCTCGCTGCCCGAGGCCGAAAGCGCGGGCGCGGCCGGCGTTCCCAGCGCGAGCGAGGCGTTGCCGCCGAGCAGCCCGGTCTCCTCCTTGCGCATCGTCTTCTGCAGCAGCCGCAGCGTCGCGGTGGTGTTGACGTCCTCGAAGCCCTGCGCGGCGGCCTCGGCCTCGAAGGTCACCGTGTCCTCCTCGCCGAGCGTCACATAAGGCGCGGTCACCGGGGTCGCCGCATAGGACATGCTCGCCGTCCGCTGTCCCTCGGGGACCCAGCCCATCGCGTCGAAGCCCGATCCGGCGATCGCCGAGATCGTGCGCCAGCGCGCGGCGTCGCCCGGATTGAGCCGCTGCACGCGCGGGATCGCGTTGCGCAGCGGCGTGATCGTCGGATACAGGTTCTTGGCCGGCGCCTGCAGATCGTAGTTGGAGAGGCCGGTCGCGATGGTGACGTTCTTCGCCAGGGGATCGCCGGGATTGGCGAGCGCCTCGCGGGTGAGACGGAGCGTGTCGTCGGTGGTCTGGCCGATGGTCATGGGAGCGCCTTTGCTGGAGGTTGCGGGAAACGGATGGGAGTGGGACGCGATCGCGGTCGGCGAGAACGCGCCCTCCCTCCCCCGCTTGCGGGGGAGGGCCGGGGAGGGGGTCGCCCGCCGCGGTTGCAATGTTTCGTTGCTGAACGATGGGGATAGCGCCGCGCCGAGGGCCCCCTCCCCGACCCTCCCCCGCTTCGCGGGGGAGGGAGAGGAGGCGGCGGCGCATCGCGCGCTTCAGTATTTCGCGGATCGTAACATGAGGACGTCGTTGGTCCTCTGAAGCTCAGCTCGTCGAAGCTCGCTCGAACACGAGATCGTAGCCCGCCTTACGAATCAATGGGGTCCCGTAGTCGATCAGCCTTTGCGCCAACGGACTGAGGGGATAGTTGGCGATGATCTTTATGACGACGTCCTTGCCCGCCACCGCAGGATATTCCCGCACCAGCTGGCCCGACTCGATGAACATCAGATAGGAATTTATTTTCTCCTGGAGCACCCAGGCGTGCTCGCGTTCAAAATCGTCGCCGTCGATATCTTCCCAGGGGAGATGATCGACGATGATGAGGGTGACGGGGCCGGCCTCGAATTTGGAATACGTGACAAAATCGACCACGTTGGTCGCGTCCACGGTCATCGCCATTATTCCTTCGGGTTGCGTATGATCTCGACGCGCGTGGGAGGCAGTCTCGTACCCCCGGGGAATCCGGGTTTGCCCGCCCCCACGATGGTCGCGCCGCGCGACTCGATTTCCGGGAAGGCGGCGGCCTGGTTCGGCGTCAGCGGCGCGGTCTCGGAGGCTTTGCATTCTCTGCGCGAAATCATCGTTGTCGTCCCTCAGAACCGCGGCGGGACCGGGTTCGCCAGGCTGATCCGGGTCAGCGCATGGGCGCGCTCGGCCGCCGGCAGCGCGGCGAGGCGGCGGATCGCGTCCTCGACCGGGGCGGGGGCTTCGGCGCCGGCGCCGTCGGCGGATTTGGCGACCGCGCGCAGCGCGGCGCGCGCGGGCAGCGGCTGCGCCTCGAGCGCTTCGAGGCGGGCGGCGAGCGCGGCGAGGCCGGGCGCAATTTCGTCGAGCCGGGTTCGCAGCGCCGCCGTCTCGCCGAGCGCCTTGGCGAGCCCGGGGAAGGGGTTTGGCTCCGCGGCCGCCGGCGGGGGCGGCGACGCTGCGATATTGGCGGCGGGTGCGTCCTCCGCGTCGCCGGGGTCGCCGGCCGGGTCGAGCGCGTCGGCCTGCGCCGCGAGCTGGGCGCTCAGCGCGCGCGCGGCGGCGACGAGGGCCGCGAGCGCAGCGGGGCCCGTCGCCCCATCCTCGTCGCCGTCCACCACTTCGGGCGCGTCGTCGTCCGACTCCAGCGCCGGCGCCGCGAAGGCGCGGCGCTTGGCGACGCCGTCCTTGATGACCTCGAAGGTCGCCGCGGGGACGCAGGGCAGGTCGACGAGCGAGATTTCGCTCGGCTCCGCGGTGTAGCGCGTGAGCTCGCCGCCGGGGTCGGCCCAGCGCCTGACATAGCGGCCGCCCTGGCTGAAGCCGGTGTAGACGCCCTCCTCGACCTTGCGCCATTCCTCGTCGTCGACGATCTTGGCCGCCACCAGGATGCGCTTGCCCGCGTCGTCGAAGGAAATGTCGGTGATCTTGCCCGCCGCGACCCGCCCGTGCATCGCGCGCAAAGCGCCGAGCGACTTGCCGCCGCTCGCCGCATTCATCGCCGCCGACCACGCCTCGTAATAGGGCTTGGTCGAGGCGTAGTCGCAGATTTCGCCGGCGCGGTCGGCGACCTCGGCGGTCGCGAGGCCATAGACGAGCCGCCGGTCGGCGTCGACCTTGGTGATCGGCAGGAACAGCGCGAGATCGGACATGGGCGCTCCGGGGTGGGAGGGACAGGACCGTGAGGATGGCGCGGGGCTCTGGCCGCGAGGCGCCGACGACGGCCGGCGTCAGGCCGGCCGCGGCGAAGCGATCGGGACAGCGCGATAATTTCAGGTTGGACAAGATCGCCGGGCCGCGGCGCCGCTGGCGCGGAGGACCGCGCAGGGCCGCCTTCCCTTGCGCGCGCCGAACGCGCCGTTCCGGCGCGATCCGGTCTCACGCGCGACAGGTTCCGCGTGTCGGCGCGCGGGGATATCGTACGCCCCCTTCGATCGCCGCCGGTGGCGTCGCGACCCGGCCCCGCGAGCGGCGGCTACAATTTCTCCACTATAACCAATATGCCAGAAGTCGCGTAACGAGTCAACAAAATGTTCTTGTTTTGTTCGCATCCAGCGATTGCTCGATTCCGGGCGGCGCGGCTTGACTCCGCCTCGCGCCCGCGTCGAGACCAACCCTTCGCCTCGACTTCCGGAGGGCCGGGAATGGACCGCGCCACGGGCTCAACGCTTGTCTTCGCGGCTGAACCTCGCGCTGACGCCGGGCAAAGCCATCACGAAACCACATTCGAAGATCTGGCCGTCGAAGCGGGAAATGCGCATCTGGAACGGCCCTGCGAGGGGGAAACCCTCGGGGGTTTCCGCCACGGCCGCCGGGGGCGGGTCGCGACCCCGGACGATCCAGACGTCGCCGTCCGCGACGACCGCGAGCGGCTCGTTGCGGTCGAGCTCGCTCTGGCCGTGCTCGTTTCTCAGGACCATGCGCGCGATCTCTACGGCGATCGCGGCTGTGATCAGCCCGTCGCCGCGCGCGCGTCGGACGATCATGCTGAACCCCTCGGCTTCCTGATCTTGCTCGCTCACGGAAGGCTCCCCGATGATGCGCCGGCGCCTCGCTCCTTCGAGTGGCTGCGCGCTCGGCCCCAAACGAGCCGCGAGGCTGAAAATCGGCGCGGCCCCCGACCCCGGCGTCCGATCGTTGTCGATGGACAGAGCCTCGTAAAGGCGGGCCTTCGGCCCCCGCCTCCG
>JBEKEI010000100.1:0-18059 GCA_050013915.1 Roseiarcus sp. | reverse complement strand
CTTATTTCCGGGGCTCCACGGTATCTGTTTGTATTTCAATGGCTTGCGAGAGGCCGGAGGTTTTTTTGACCCGAGGCTGCCGCGCTCCCGGGGCTGTCGAAGGTCCCGGCGGGTGTGGCGATGGAACAAGGTCGAAACGCATCGCGAACCCGCAAAGCCGGCCTCCGCGCGGGTCGCCTCGAAGGGGGCTTCTCGACGGTGCCGGAGGGACTGCCTTGGGACTTGCGCTTCTTCGAGCCTCCCGGGCGCCCCTTTCCTTCGACGTCGAGAAGCGCCCTGAGAAGGGTCCTCGCGGTTGGCGACTCCAGTTCGTTCGTGGCGCCATTCATCTCTTGTTCCATCGCCGCCGCCGAGGGACGTCGTCGCCGGGTTCGGGTCGCCGCGTCCGCGGGGCGGGCTCGGCTTCGAAGTCCTATCCTCCACTCAGACACCATAGCACAAATTCTGATTTACAGGAAGGATTGTTTCGATTTTGGCGCGCAAGGGACGCGCCGCCCCTCGATCGCCGCCTCTATGCGGATGTCTCCGCCTCCCGCCATCCGCGAAGCCAGCTTCGGCCGCGAGGCCACGCTCGCAGCGTTGGCCGGGCCGCGAATCTCTGCCTGGATCCGCGCGCCGGCGCCGTCGAGAGCCAGGGTCGCAGACGGGCCCGGGAGGGGTCGCGCACCGCGCCGCTCGACGCTCGGCGCTCGACTTGCTAAGCGCTGGGGTCTCGTCCGCCGCTCCCGCGAGAGGTTCCATGGCCATTGCAGCGGTGCTGTTCGACAAGGACGGCACGCTCATCGACTTCGACGGCACCTGGGGGCCCGCGTTCCTGGCGACGATCCGGGCGCTCGCCAGGGGCGAGGACGCGCTGGTGCGCGCGCAGGCCGAAGCGCTTCATTTCTCGCTGGAGGACCGGCGCTTCCGTCCGACCTCGCCGATCATCGCGGGATCGTCGGCGCATTACGGCCGGCTCTGGGGCGATGCGATCGGGCGCACCGATTACGCCGCGCTGCGAGCGGAGATCGATTCGCTGTGCGCGATCGAATCCCTGAAGACGCTGGCGCCGATCGGGCGTCCGCTCGAAGCGCTCGCCGCGCTGAGCGCCCAGGGCCTGCGCCTCGGCGTGGCGACCAACGATTCCGAGGCGAGCGCGCGCCGCCACGTCGAGGCGCTCGGCCTGCTGCAGATCGAATTCATCGCGGGCTATGATTCCGGTCACGGCGGCAAGCCCGAACCCGGCATGGTTCTCGCTTTCGCGCGCCACCTGGGCGTGGCGCCCGGCGCGGTCGCGATGGTCGGCGACTCCGTCCACGATCTCCATGCCGCCCGCGCCGCCGGCGCCCTGGCGGTCGCGGTTCTGACCGGCCCGGCGGTCCGCGAGGAGCTGGAGCCGCACGCGGACCACGTCGTGGCGGACATCGGGGCGCTGCCGGCGTTGTTCGCCCACCTGGCGGCGCGGGGTTAGCCGGCCGGCCCGCCCGGCGCCATCTGTTCCAATTCGGGAGGCACGCGTCTTGCGCGGCGCGGCGCGGACATCAAAATCCGCTCCGGCGCGAAGCGCTCATCCCGGGATGACGCCGCCAAAGGGTGCCGAATATGCCGCGATTCGAGACTGCGCCACCGCTCAATGCCGCTCACAGGGCCCAAGCGCGCCCGAAGCAAGCCGGCGTGTTCGCCCTCTGGCCGGTCGGGATCGTCGTCGCCGGCCTCATCGCGACGCTCGTCTGGGTCGTCTGGCTGGGCTGGCTGCTGATCCAGGCCGCGCGCGCCATTTTCTGAGTCGACCCGGCCGCGGCGGCTTTCTTGCAAGCGGTCGAGGGCGCTCGCGCGCGGCGCCCGCGGCTCGACCCGCGCCCGTTCGCCCGCGCAGCGCCGGAGCCGCATCCAGACTGTTCGGCTCCAACGTCGGAACCATCAGGAGATCAGCCATGCGACGCGAACAGCTGACCGAAAAGATCCTCGACATAAGGCGCGAGAAGGGCTGGAGCTGGCGCTTCGTCTGCGACCGGATCGGCGGCGTGTCCGACACGCTGATCGTCGGCGCTCTGCTCGGCCAGATGAAGCTCGTCAAGCCGCTTGCCCGACGCGCCGCCGAATTGTTCGGCCTCTCGGCGCCGGAGGAGGCGATGCTCAACGAAATCCCGAATCGCGGCTCCCCGATGCCCCCGACCGATCCGCTGCTCTACCGGTTCTACGAGCTGATCATGGTGAACGGCCCGGCCTGGAAGGCGCTGATCGAGGAGGAGTTCGGCGACGGCATCATGTCGGCGATCGATTTCGACTTCGCCTTCGAGCGCATGCCGCACCCCAAGGGGGACCGCGTCAGGATCGCGATGACGGGCAAGTTCCTGCCATTCAAATATTACGGCGCCGAACAGGGCGTGCCGGAATATGGCTACAAGGAGGAATGACCGCGGCCGCCTCGCTCACGCTCCGTCCTCACACAGGCCGAAGACGGCGCTGGCGTTGCGAAACCCCGCCAGTTCGTAGACGCCCAGGCGGACGAACTCGTTCGGCAGACGCTCGGCGAAGGCGTCGGAGGCGACGATCACCCGCCCGAGCCGGCCAGCGAGGCTCTCGAGCCGCGCCGCCATGTTGATGGCGGGGCCGATGCAGGTGAAATCGAGTCGGCCGCCGCCGCCGATATTGCCGTAGAGCGCCTCGCCGACGTGGAGCGCGAGGCCGAAGCGCAGACGCGCCGGACCGTCGCCGTCGCCCGCGTCGGGCAGCGCCTCGACCGCGGCCCGGGCGCGCCGCGCGGCGCGCAGCGCGCCGGCGCAGGCCGCCTCGCCGCGATCCTCCGCTGCGATGCGAAAGATTGCGAGCAGGCCGTCGCCCATGAACTTGAGCACTTCGCCGCCTTCGGCCTCGATCGCCGGGACGAGGCAGTCGAAGAACAAATTCAGCCGCTCGATCAGCGCCTGAGGCGCGATCGTATCGGCGAGCCGGGTGAACCCGCGCATGTCGGACAGCCAGATCGCGGCGCGAATGGTCTCGGAGTCGCCGCGCTGGATCCGGCCGCCGAGAATCCGCTCGCCCGCGTCGCGCCCGACATAGGCGTTGAGAAGGTTGACGGCGGTGCGCCGAAGCGCGCGCACTTCGGCGACCCGCGCGAGCGGCGGCAGGATCGTCTCGATCCCGCGCAGCTGCGCGTCGGAAAAGCCGCGCGCCTGCCGCGTCGTGAACGAGGCGACGTGGATTTCGCCGTTGGTGAACCGCAGCGGCGCGGCGAGATAGTCGGTCGCGTCCTCGGCGCGCAGCTCCCGCAGCACCTCGAAATCGAGCGGGCAGTCGGCGTCGGCGATTCGGCGGCGGATGGTCTCCCCTGTCGAGCGGATGCGGGTGATCGGGCTTGCCCGAAAGCCGACATTGGTCGCAAAAGCGAAGGGCGCCTCGTCGATGCTCGCGATCGCGCCGGGACGCCAGACGAACCGGCGCGCGAGGATTTGCGGATGCAGCGTGTTCACGTAGACCGCCACCCGCCAGAGCGGCACGCCGCAAGCGGTGAGCCGGACGCACATCTCGGTCAGCACGTCGTCGGAATTCGAGGCCGAGCGCGCGCCGTCGACGAGCCAGCCGGCGATCCCGGTCGTATCGCACGCACGCGGCTTTCGCGCGGCGCTCCTGGATTGCGGCGTTCTGGGCATGGTCGCCGATCATTGCAAGGGTCGCCGCCTCCGCCGTCGTCGGCAGACGCGGGCCGCGTCCCCATCAGATCGGCCAAACGCCTGATGAGTCAACGCCGGCTCGACCGGCCGAAGCGACTACCGCGACGGCGGGACACCCGGCTCACCCCCGCGGCGCGCGCACCAGGTCGCGCGTCGCCACCAGCAGCCGCTCCAGCGTCGACAATTGATCCGCTGGCAGGCGGCCAATCGTGCGGGCGACGAAGCGGCGCTGGCAGGCGATCGCCTGTTCGGCCGCCGCGCGGCCGGCGTGGGTGAGGAAAATCGCGTGCTGGCGCTTGTCCGCGGCGATCGCGCGCCGCTCGACGAGGCCGGCCGCGACGAGGCGGTCGACGAGGCCGGAAATATTGCCCTTGGTGACGTAGAGGCGAGTCGCCAGATCCTGCTGGCTGACGCCCTCCCGTTCCGTCAGCGTCGTCAGGACGTCGCATTGCGGGACGGAAAGGCCGATCTCGCGCAGGCTCTCGGCGACCGCGGTGCGCATGCGGGTCTCGAGCCGCATCAGCCGGAACCAGACCCTCAGCGGGTCGCTCTCGCCTGTCTGATCGGCCATTCCCGACGAATCCCCCGCGGCGGACCGGCCCGGCCGTCCGCCCGACAATGCTATCGACAGGGACGCCGGCCGGCAATTTGCCAAGCCATGCGCCCGGCGCCATGCTAGGCGCAAAGGCTTGGCGTCGCGAGGCATTTGCTTGGGGCCGCGTCGGGAGCGGATCGCCGGTCCCGCGGGGAGGTGGAATCGCTTGCCCTCGACGACGACAGGCCCGGCGGCGAAGCGGCCCGGACGGGCGCGAGGGAGAAACAGATGTTCGGATTGATGCAGGATTGGCCGCTGCTGCTGCACAAGGTGATCGACTTCGCGGCGATCCAGCACGGCGGCCGCGAGGTCGTGTCGCGCACCGTCGAAGGGCCGATGCATCGAAGCGACTACCGGCGCATCCGCGACCGGTCGCTGCGCGTCGCCCAGCGGCTCGACGCCGAGGGTGTCCGCATCGGCGATCGCGTCGCGACGCTCGCGTGGAACGGCTACCGCCACCTCGAGGCCTGGTACGGCATCGTCGGTCTCGGGGCGATCTACCACACGGTCAACCCGCGCCTGTTCCCCGAACAGATCGCCTGGATCATCAACCATGCCGAGGATCGGATCGTGATGGCCGACCTCACCTTCGCGCCGCTGCTGGAGGCGCTCGCCGACAGGCTGCCGAGCGTAGAACGCTACATCATCCTGACCGATTCCGCGCATATGCCCGCCACGGGATTGCGCAACGCCGTCGCCTACGAGGACTGGCTGGCCGAGGCCGACGGCGATTTCCGCTGGGCCGAGTTCGACGAGCGCACCGCCGCCGGGCTCTGCTACACCTCGGGGACCACGGGCAATCCGAAGGGGGTGCTCTATTCGCATCGCTCCAACGTGCTGCACTCGATGGCGAGCACCGGTGGCGACGGCCTCCTGGTCCTGTCCTCCGACGCGGTGCTGCCGATCGTGCCGATGTTCCACGCCAATTCCTGGTCGCTCGCCTTCTCCTGTCCGATGCGCGGCGCCAAGATGGTGATGCCGGGCGCGAGACTCGACGGCGCGTCGGTCTATGATCTGCTCGAGAGCGAGAAGGTGACGATGACGGCGGCGGTGCCGACCGTCTGGCTGATGCTGCTGAACTACCTGCGGCAGGAGAACAAGCGGCCGACGACGCTGCGGCTGATCGCGATCGGCGGCTCGGCCTGCCCGCCGGCGATGATCCGCGCCTTCGAGGTCGATTACGGCATCGAGGTCCGCCACGCCTGGGGCATGACTGAAATGAGCCCGATCGGCTCGACGGGCTCGATCAAACCAGTCGTCGCCGACCTGCCGCGCGAGGAGCTGCTCGCGCTCAAGGAGAAGCAGGGCTGGGCGCCGTTCGGCGTCGAGATGAAGATCACCGACGACGAGAACATCGAACTGCCGTGGGACGGAAAGCGGTTCGGCCGGCTGAAGGTCGCCGGCTTTGCGGTCGCCAGCGGCTATTTCAAGGGCGACGGCGGCGACATTCTCGACCAGAACGGCTTCTTCGACACCGGCGACGTCGCGACCATCGATCCCAACGGCTACATGCAGATCACCGACCGCGCCAAGGACGTCATCAAGTCGGGCGGCGAATGGATTTCCTCGATCGACATCGAGAACTTCGCGGTCGGCCATCCCGACATTCTCGAGGCCGCGGTGATCGGCGTCGCCCATCCCAAATGGGACGAGCGGCCGCTGCTGGTCGTCGTCGCCAAGGAGGGCTGCACGCCGCAACGCGACGAGGTGATCGCGTTCCTGCAGAGCCGGATCGCCAAATGGTGGCTGCCCGACGACATGCAGGTGGTCACGGAAATCCCGCATACCGCGACCGGCAAGATCAACAAGATGAAGCTGCGCGAGGCGTTCAAGGACTACAAGCTGCCGATCGGCTGAGCGACGGCGCGCCATTGACGCGCCGCCCGGCGGCGTCGGACAAGGGCCGCGCCCCGGCCGGTCCACAGCATGCGTCGCCTCATCCTCGAAGAGCCCTATTCCCGCTCGGCCCTCTGGAGCCGGCGGATCGCCGTTTTCGCGGTCGCGGTTGCGGGCATGGCCGCGGCGCTGTCGCGCGCCGGCGCCGTCGCGCCGGCGGGCGCGCTCGCGGTGTTCGGCGCCGCGCTGGTGCTGGCATGCCTGGCGGCGCTGCTGTCGGCCACCGCCGCGATCGTGATCTGGCGCACCGACCGGCGCGGCGCCGGAATCGCCACCGTCGGACTTCTGCTCGCGCTCGGCCTGCTCGCCTATCCCGCCGACCTCTCCTGGCGCGCGATCGCGCTCCCCGCGATCAACGACGTTTCGACCGATCTCGACCCGGCGACGCCGGTCGGCTTCCTGCGCTCGATCAAGGCGCTCGAGGCGCGCGGCGGCCGCACGCCGCCCGACCCGGGCCCGGAGGCGCGCGAGGCCCAGCGGCGCGCCTATCCCTGGGTCCAGCCGATCCTCGTCGAGATGGAGGCCAACGCGGCCTTTCAGCTCGCGCTGGACGCGGCCAAGGCGCGGGGATGGCGCATCGTCGATGCGGTCGCGCCGAGCGTGCGCGAGGAGGGGGTCGGCCATATCGACGCCAGCGACCGTTCGCTGTTTTTCGGCTTCGTCGACGACATCGCCATTCGCGTCCGGCCGCTCGCCAATCAGACGCGGATCGACATCCGCTCGACCTCGCGCGTCTGGCGCCACGACTTCGGCGCCAACGCCGAACGGGTGCGCCGGTTCGCGGCCGAGGTTCAGGACCTCGCGCAGACCCGATGAGCGCCCCGACGCCGCGTCACGGCGTCGCCGCCGGGCTGAATTTCGCCGCCGGACCGAACGCGCCTGCCATCTCGACGAGTCCCCTGGCGACGAGATCCTCGAGATGCGCGAGCGTCGACAGGCTCGCCGCGCCGACCAGCGCCGGGTCGAGATTCTCATAGACCCGCGCGACGATCTGCGCGAGCTGGGAATCCCCCGCCGCGATGCGCGCGAGGATCGCGGCCTCGCGCTGCCGGCGATGGTGGGCGAGCGCGCGCATCCAGCGCTGCGGGTCGCGCACCGGGCCGCCATGGCCGGGCCAGAAAATCGTCTCCGCGCGCGCGCGCAATCTGGCGAGCGAGGCCATGTAGTCGCCCATCGATCCGTCGGGCGGGGCGACGATCGAGGTCGACCAGGCCATCACATGATCGCCCGAGAACAGGGCGTTCTCCTGCGCGAAGGCGAAGGCCAGATGGTTGGCGGCATGGCCGGGCGTCGAGACGGCTTCGAGCGTGTAGCCGCGCCCGCTGACGACTTCCCCGTCCTCCAGCGCGCGGTCGGGCGCATAGGCGCGATCGTGCGATGCGTCGAGCCCCTCGAAGGAGCCCTCGAAGCCGGCGCGCGGCCTGTAGGGGCGGGCGCCGACGACCGGCGCGCCGGTCGCCGCCCTCAGCCGCGCCGCGGCCGGCGAATGATCGTGATGGCTGTGGGTGACGAGGATGTGGCCGACGCGCCGGCCCGACACGGCGCGAAGCAGCGCCTCGACATGGGCCTCGTCGGGCGGGCCGGGATCGATGATCGCGAGTTCGTCGCCGCCGACGATATAGCTGCACGTGCCGGTCGCGGTGAACGCCGAGGGGTTGCCCGCGACGAGGCGGCGCACGAGCGGCGACACCTGGACCGCCACGCCTCTGGCGGGTTCGGTCGGTCGTTCGAATATCAGTTCGTCGTCCCGCGTCGGGCTCATCGCAGCCTCTCTCGTCGGATTCAGGCCGGGCTCGGCTCGGCGCGCCGCCTTGTTCCGCGCGAACGGCTCCTCTATAGGCTAACTTGCGACGGGACGGCGAGATTGCAACGGCGATCGCTGCGTTTCCCGGCGCGCTTACGCTCACCGGAGGGGGACCCATGAACGACAACAGGCGACCAACCCTTGCCGCGGCGCTCTGGCCGCAGGAGGCCGCTTCGCGCACTGCGCGCTTCGCGGCGCTGGCGATCGGCGGCGCCCTCGCGCTCGCGCTTTCGGCCAAGGCGCAGGTGCCGTTCACGCCGGTCCCGATGACGCTGCAGACGCTCGTCGTGCTGATTCTCGGCGCGGCCTATGGCGCGCGCCTCGCCGCGGTGACGATCCTGCTCTACCTCGCCGAGGGCATGATGGGCCTGCAGGTGTTCGCCGGCCTCGACGCCGGCCCGGCCTATGTCGCAGGCCCGACCGGCGGCTATCTCGGCGGCTTCCTGGTCGCCGCCGCGCTGGTCGGCTGGCTCGCCGAGCGCGGCTGGGATCGTTCGCTCGGCCTGCTGCTGGCGGCGATGGCGCTCGGCCATTTCGTCATCTTCGCGTGCGGCTACGCCTGGCTCGCGGGGCTGATCGGACCCGACAGGGCCTGGGTCGCGGGGGTCGTCCCGTTCCTCGCTACGACGCTGGTCAAGACGCTGCTCGCCTGGGCGCTCGTCGCCGCCGCCTGGCGCGCCGTCGCGAGCCTGCGCGGCCCTGACTTCTGAGCGCGGGGCGGTTGTGGCGCAAGCCGGGCCGGGCCGGCCGAGGCCGCTGGGGCGGGCGGCCTTCGCCCGCTTCGTGACGGTCTCGACGCGCTGGTCGGACAACGACCCCTACGGCCATATCAACAACGCCGCCTATTACGTCTTCTTCGACGCGGCGGTGAACGCGATCCTGATCGAGGCCGGACTGCTCGATCCCGCCACCAGCGAGACGATCGGCCTCGTCGTCGAGAACAATTGCGTCTATTTCTCCAGCCTCGCCTTTCCCGACGCGATCGAGATCGGCGTCGCGGTCGAGCAGGTCGGGCGCAGCTCGGTGCGCTACCGTCTGGCCGCATTCAAGGCGGGCGCGCCGCTCGCGGCCGCGCAGGGCCGCTACACCCATGTCTATGTCGCGCGGGCGACGCAGCGCCCGACGCCGATCCCCGACGGCCATCGCGCGCTGATGGAGAGTCTGCGTGCGACTTCGACCCAGTGAGGACGCGCGCGCAAGCCCCGCTTCGGGTCGCCGGCGCGGCCCGATTGCCCGCCATCGCGCTTTGCTGTTAGCTGCGGGGCAGGAGGAGACATGTCCAGGACCCATTCGCGACGGCTGATCAGCTTCGTCAGCCAGAAGGGCGGCGTCGGCAAGAGCACGCTGGCCCGGCTGCTGGCGGTCGGCGCTGCGCATCGCGGGCACAAGACGCTGCTCGCCGACTTCGATCTCGAACAGCTGACCTGCGTCGAATGGAACGCCACGCGCATGCGCCACGGCGTGGAGCCGGAGATCGACGCGCGTCCGTTCAAGAGCCTCAAGAAGCTCCACAAGAGCGAGGAGGAGATCGACATCGTGATCGCCGACACGCGCGGCCTCGCCGACGCGACCACCAGGGAGCTCGCCGAGGACAGCCAGGTCGTCTTCCTCCCGACGGGCACCTCGCACGACGATCTCCGGCCGACGCTCGCGCTCGCGCGCAAGCTCGCCAGAGAGGGCGCCGAGGGCCGGATCGTCATCGTCCTGTCCAAGGTCGGCCGGTCGGAGAAGCAACTCGCGGGCGCGATCGCGGCGATCGGGGATTCCGGCTTCGAGCTGTTGCCGGAACATTGGCCGCTGCGCGACGGCTTCCAGAGCGATCTCGACGCCGGCCGCGCGGGCCGGGAGGCGCACAATCCGTTCCTGCGCGACGCGGCGGAGAAGATCGAGGCGGCGCTCTATGGCCGCGCGCTCGCGGCGAGACCCTGACGCATCGGCCTCCGCGCGCGGGGCGATGGCGCCGCGTCGCCGGCGCGGCGCGCCGCATCTTGTCGGGGCTGGCAAATCGCCGGCGTCCGGCTCCTCGACGGCCGATCCAAAGGCCCGCGCCATCCGGGCCGCGGAGGAACTCTTAACGTTCGCCGGCGTTTTCCTGTCGGATCCGGCGACGGATGAAAGTATCACGAAAGGAATTCGAAATGCGTAAGCTCCTCTTGTTTGGAACGACGGCCGTGGCCTTCGCCATGGGCGCGTCGGGCGCCTATGCGGTTTCCCAGAATTCGCCCTATGCGATCATGGCGCCGCCGCAAGCGGTCGACGGCTACGACCAGACGCCCGTCTATGCCGATCCCGGCTACAGCGATTCCGGAATGATCGAGGGCCGCGCGGCCGTGGTGGATCCCGATTATGGCTACGACGATCCCGGTTACGCCTATGGCTACGGCTATGGCTATGACCCGGCCCCGGTCGGCGGCTTCTACTTCGGCGGCGGCGGCGGCGGCCGCGGCGGTCACTTCGGCGGCCATTCCGGCGGCCACTTCCGCGGCGCGCGGCACCGATAGGCGCGGCGGCGGGCCGGGGAAAAACCCCGGCCCTTTTTCATGCGCCGGCGGCAGGCGTCGGCCGGGCCAGCGGGTCCTTTCGCGTCCGGCGTCCGATGCTCGGCCGTTGTCGGTGACCGCGATTGCGCAAGCGCGCGCGCGTGTCTAATGATGCCGCCCAGGGAGCAATGGGGACGCGGAGCGGCGGATGGCGGACAGGACGGACGCGCCCGTCGTTCGGGTCGTGGGCCATGGCGCGGTCGCGCTGATCGTAATCGACAATCCGCCGGTCAACGCGACTTCGCAGGCGGTCCGCCGCAGCCTCGCCGCGGCGATCGAGGCGACCAATGCGGATTCCTCGGTCGATGCGATCGTCATCGCCTGTGAAGGGCGGACCTTCGTCGCCGGCGCCGATATCCGGGAATTCGGCAAGCCGCCGTTGCCGCCCGCGCTGCCCGACGTGCTCGCAATCGTCGAAGCCTCGGTGAAGCCGGTCGTGGCGGCCGTGCACGGCACGGCGCTTGGCGGCGGGTTCGAACTCGCGCTCGCCTGCCACGCGCGCGTGCTCGACGCCGGCGCGGTCGTCGGCCTGCCCGAAGTCAGGCTCGGCCTCATCCCCGGCGCCGGCGGCACGCAGCGGCTGCCTCGCCTGATCGGCATGCGCGCGGCGATCGACCTGGCTTCGAGCGGACGCCAGGTGAAGGCGCCGGAGGCGCTCGCGCTCGGCGTCGCCGACGCGATCGCGGCCGGCGATCTGCGGGAAGGCGCGCTTGCGCTCGCGCAGACGCTCGTCGGCCGGCCGATCCGGCGCCTGAGCGCGCTCGAAACCCCGCCATTCGATCGCGCCGAAATCGACGCCGCGCTCGCCGCGGTCGCGCAGAAATCGCGCGGGCAATCCTCGCCGATGGTCGCCGCGCGGACGGCGCTGCTCGCGGCCGAATTGCCGTTCGCGGAGGGCATGGCGCGCGAGCGCGCGGCGTTTCTCGCCTGCCTCGCCAGCGACCAGTCGAAGGCGATGCGCCACGTGTTTTCCGCCGAGCGCGAGGCGCCGCGCGCGCCGCAGATCGAAGGGGTCGCGCCGCGCAGGGTCGAGTGCGTCGGCGTCGTCGGCGCCGGCACGATGGGCGCCGGCATCGCGGTCGCCTTCGCCGACGCGGGCTGTTCAGTCGTCGTCGTCGAGACCGGCGAGGCGGCGGTCGAGGCCGGGCGCCGGCGCATCCTGGCGCCCTGGGACCGCCAGCTGAAATCGGGCCGGCTCGCCGCCGACCAGCACGCGGCGCGGGTCGCGAACGTCGCCGTCGGCGCCGATTTCGCCGCGCTCGGCGCCTGCGATCTCGTCGTCGAGGCGGCGTTCGAGGACATCGACGTCAAGAAGGACATTTTCGCGCGGCTCGGCGCCGTCGCCCGCCCAGGCGCGGTGCTCGCGACCAACACGTCCTATCTCGACGTCGGCGCGATCGGCGCTGCGAGCGGGCGCCCCGCCGACGTCATCGGCCTGCATTTCTTCTCGCCCGCCAACGTCATGCGGCTCGTCGAGGTCGTCGATGCTCCGGGAAGCGCGAAGGACGCGGTGGCGACCGGCGTCGCGGTCGGCAAGCGGCTCGGCAAGATCGCGGTCGTCTGCGGCGTCTGCGACGGCTTCATCGGCAACCGCATCCTCGCCCACTGGCGCCCGATCGTCGACATGATGGTCGAGGATGGCGCGGCGCCCCAGGACGTCGACGCCGCGCTGGAAGAGTTCGGCTTCGCGATGGGGCCGTTCGCCGTCGGCGACCTCGCCGGCCTCGACATCGGCTGGGCGCGCCGCAAGCGCCTCGCGCCGACGCTGAACCCGAACGTCCGCTACGCCGCCACGATCGCCGACGAACTCTGCGCGCTCGGCCGGTTCGGCCAGAAGACCGGCGCCGGCTGGTACGGCTATTCCGGTGGCGGAAAGGCCATCGACCCGCTGGTCGAGGGGCTGATCGCGAAGGTGCGCGCGCAGAAGCGGCGGCCGCAGCGCCAATTCCCGGCTCGCACGATCCAGCGCTTCGTGCGCGCCGCCATCGTCAACGAGGGCGCCCGGGTTCTCGCCGACGGCGTCGCCCGCCGCCCGCTCGACATCGACGTCGTGCTGATCAATGGCTACGGCTATCCCGCCTGGCGCGGCGGCCCGATGTTCGAGGCCGACGCGCTCGGGCTCGGGGCGATCCTCGCCGACCTCGAGGACGCGCACGCCTTCGCCGGGGCGGGCTACGAGCCGGCGCCGCTGATCTCCAGGCTCGCGCGCGAGGGCCGCGGCTTCGCCGACCTGGCGCCGGGCGAGGCGTCAGACCCTTGATCATGGAGCTCCCGACATGACCGAAGCGTTCCTCTGCGAAGGCGCCCGCACCCCCGTCGGCCGCTACGGCGGGTCGCTTTCGTCGGTTCGCGCCGACGATCTGCTCGCCCATGCGATCCGGGCGGTCCTCGCCCGGGCCCCCGGCCTCGATCCTCACGCGATCGACGACGTCTTCGCCGGCTGCGCCAACCAGGCGGGCGAGGACAATCGCAACGTCGCGCGCATGGCGGGCCTGCTCGCCGGCCTGCCGGCGACCGTGCCTGGAACGACGATCAACCGGCTTTGCGGCTCGGGGCTCGACGCGATCGGCACGGCGGCGCGCGCGGTGCGCAGCGGCGAACTCGAGGTCGTCATCGCCGGCGGCGTCGAGTCGATGTCGCGCGCGCCCTTCGTCCAGGGCAAGGCGACCGAAGCCTTCTCGCGCCACGCCGAGATCTATGACACCACGATCGGCTGGCGCTTCGTCAATCCGCTGATGAAGGCGCAGTACGGGGTCGATTCGATGCCCGAGACCGGCGAGAACGTCGCCGAGGAATTCCAGATTTCGCGCGCCGACCAGGACGCCTTCGCGCTGCGCAGCCAGGCGCGCGCCGCCGCGGCGCAGAAGCGCGGGCGGCTCGCGCGCGAGATCGCGCCGGTCGAGATCAGGGACCGCAAGGGCAATGTCACGATCGTCGAGCGCGACGAGCATCCGCGCGAGACGAGCCTCGACAAGCTCGCCGCGCTGCCGACGCCGTTCCGCAAGGGCGGCACGGTGACCGCGGGCAATTCGTCGGGGGTCAACGACGGCGCGGCGGCGGTCATCGTCGCCTCGGGCGCGGCGGTCGAAAAATTCGGGCTGAAGCCGCTCGCGCGCATCGGCGGCCTCGCCACCGCCGGGCTGGCGCCGCGGATCATGGGCTATGGGCCGGTTCCGGCGACGGTCAGGCTGATGGAGCGGCTCGGGCTGAAGATCGGCGATTTCGGCGCGATCGAACTCAACGAGGCCTTCGCCTCGCAGGCGCTCGCCGTGCTGCGCGCGCTCCATCTGCCCGATGACGCCGACCATGTGAATCCGAACGGCGGCGCGATCGCGATCGGCCATCCCCTCGGCATGTCGGGCGCGCGGCTCGCGCTGACCGCCGCGATCGAAATGGGCGACCGCGGCGCCCGGCGCGCGCTCGCGACGATGTGCATCGGGGTCGGGCAGGGGATCGCGCTCGCGCTGGAGAAGGCGTGACGCCAAGGCCGACGCTGGCCCAACCCGATCGCGGCGCGCCGTCATTGTCATCCTCGCCGCGCGGCTCCGGCCTGGGGACCGGGGCCGATGCGCAGGGCGGGGGATCGTCGTCGAAATTGTCGTTGGCCGCGCTGGTCCGGAACATCATGACGCCGGGCCGCGCGAGGTTGGGCGCGCGCAGAAACCCCAAGGGGATGGCGAGCGCCCCGGTCATCCGCAGGGATTGCATTTCCGTCTCGCTGGTGGGTGCGCCCGCGGGACGCTTCGCCGCCCGACCCGATGCGGCCGAACGACGCTCGCCCCGCGGGACCATGTCTCGACGAAGTCAGGCCGCCTTGTCGGCCGACGCGACGATCTCATCGCGGCCGGCGCGATTGTCCTGCGCGATCGTCTGCGCGGCGCCCGCGCTGACGATCTCGATCCGCCGCGGCTTCAGCGCTTCGGGGACCTCGCGCCTGAGGGCGATCGTCAGCACGCCGTCCTCGAGATCGGCGCCCGTCACCTTGACGTGCTGGGCGAGGCTGAACGACTGGCGGAACGGACGGCTCGCGATGCCGCGATGGAGCACCTGCGCGGCGTCCAATTCGGCCTTCCTGCGCCCGGAGACGACCAGCTCGTTCTCGTGCTGCACCAGCTCGATCTCGTCCGGCTTGAAGCCCGCGGCGACGACCGAAATCCGGTAGTCGTTGTCGCCGAGCTTTTCGATGTCGTAGGGCGGCCAGGCGGCCGAGGCGTCGGCGTCGTGATCGAACATGTCGAACAGACGGTCGAAGCCGATCGTCGAGCGGTAGAGGGGAGAAAAGTCGTATCGCATAACCATATCCTCCGATGAGCAACATGACATGGATACGGAAGCGCCGGCTGCGCCGCGCGCCCCGCGCCGGGAACGTCCCGGCGATCGACGAGTTTGGTGGCGGGGGCGGCCGTTTCAAGAGCCGTCGCGAAAATTTTCTGCTGCCCCGTGACAGGACGCGGATGGCGCCGGCGATCGGCGATCCGGGCGTCTCGCGCGCCGATCCGGATGGCGGAGCGGCCCAGCGCCCGGATTTCGCTTGACCGTCGCCGACGGCGTCCGCATCGTGGCGCAGCTTCGGGGGCGTCCGACCAGCGAGCCGCGCGCGCGGCGACGCGGGGTTCGTGCGACGGCCCGCGCTGCGCGGTCGTCCGCGGGCGCAACATGAAGGCTTGTGGAATGACGGCCAAGGGCGACGACGGCGGAAAGGCGGAGCAGGTCGAGGGGCTGCTGGCGACCCCGGATTTGGCCAGCGCGCTGGAAAGCGAGCAGTTCCGCCATTTCCTCGATCAGATTCCGATCGCGATCATCGTCGCGAAAATGGCGACGCCCGAGCGGGTCGTCTACGCCAATCCCGAGTTCGAGAGGGTGACCGGGCATGTCGCCGCCGAATTGGCGCAGCGCCCCTGGAGCGTGCTCAAGGGCCGCGGCGAGAACGACGGGCAGACGCGCGAACTCGGCGCCGCGATCGTCGCAGCCGCCGATTTCGTCGGGACGTTCAGGATCGAGCGCCGCGGCGAGGATTTCGCGATCGTCGACGCCTATTCCAACGTCATCGAGGATGATGAGGGCAGGCCCTGCTACCGGCTGGCGGCGCTGGTCGACGTCGGCGCTCACGGGCAGGAGCGCGAGGAGCTCGAGCGCGCGCTGCGCGAGAAGGACACGCTGCTGATGGAGGTCCAGCACCGGGTCAAGAACAACCTGCAGATGATCACCGCGCTGATGCGGATCGAGGCGCGCAACGCGCGCGGCCGCATGGATTCCGCGCCGTTCGACCGGCTGGCCGGGCGAATCGAGTCGATCCAGCATCTCTATGCGCTGCTGGCGGACCAGGGCTCGAGCGACGAGATCGATCTGGGCGTCTATCTCGGCAAGATCGCGACCTCCGTTTTCGCGTCCCACTCGGTCGAGGGCGTCAGGCTCGATCTCATGCTCGACGCCTACCCCGTCTCGGTCAATGTCGCGATGCCGACCGGCCTCGTCGTCAACGAATTGCTGACCAACGCGCTCAAGCATGCGTTCGCGGGCCGCGACGGCGGCACGATCACGCTGAAGAGCCTGTCCGACGGCGAGGGCTGCCGGATTCTCGTCGCCGACGACGGCGTCGGCCTGCCCGCCGGCGCCGTCTGGCCTGCGCCGGGCAGGCTCGGCGCGCTGATCGTTCAGTCCCTGCGCGAGAACGCCAAGGCCAAGCTCGACGTGGAATCGAGCCCCGGCCAGGGCACGCGCGTGACGATCCTGTTCACCCGCTCGGCCTCGGCGCCGGAGCGGACGGCGTAGGCGCAACCGCGCGACGCCGGCGCATGAACCGCCGCGGCCCCCGCGACCCCTCCGACGCTTGCCACCGGCGGCGATCGCGCTACCCTCGAGGTCGGCTCCGCGGCTTGCGCCCAGTCGGGGCAAACGGCGATCGATGCATCTGTCCCGCCTCCAGTACCTGCCGATCCCGCCGCTGTTCTTCGCGCTGCTGGTCGCCGCCTTCTCGCTGTTGCTGGTCTTCATTCAGTTGGGCGTCCTGCGCTATGCCTATACGCGCCTGGGCGTCAGTTCCTCGACCGCCCTGCTGCTGCTGCTGGCCTCGCTGTTCGGCGCCTCCGTGAACATCCCGATCGCGCAGCTTCCCGGCGAGGACGTGATGATCGGGCGGGAGGTCAGCTACTACGGCATGCGCTACGTCGTTCCGGTCATGGCCGATTGGCCGGGCACGGTCATCGCCGTCAACGTCGGCGGCGCGGTGATTCCGACGCTGCTGTCGTTCTATCTGTTGACCAGAAACGGCCTTTGGGGCGCCGGGCTCGCCGCGATCGCCTGCGTGGCGGCGATCTGCCATGCGACCGCGACGCCGGTCCCCGGGGTTGGCATCGCGATGCCCGTGCTGATCCCGCCGGTCGCCGCGGCGATCGTCGCGCTGATCGTCTCGCGGCGCGCCGCGGCTCCGCTCGCCTATGCCGGCGGCAGCATGGGTGTGCTGGTCGGCGCCGACCTGCTCAATCTCGACAAGATCCAGGGACTCGGCGCCCCCGTCGCCTCGATCGGCGGCGCCGGCACGTTCGACGGCATATTCCTCGCCGGGGTGATCGCGGTCCTGATCGCCAGTCTGACCGGCTGCCGGGGCCAGCCGGCATGATCGGCCGGCTTCAGCGCGCGCCGCCGACCGCCTGGGCCGGGTCGGTCTCGAGCCGGCCCATTTCGGCGACCGCGTCGGTCAGTCTGGCTCGGTGCGCGGCCAGCGTTGCGCGCTCCGATGCGCCGAGCCCCGGCGATTCGAGGGCCGCGTCGTATTTCGACAGATTGTGCCGCTCGCCGCTGATCAGCGCCGGCGCGACATTGGCGCCGAGCCCGGTGATCATCGATCGCACGTCCATCACCCTGCGGTGGACGGTCGACATGAAGGATCCCTCGTCGTCGACCGCGACGCCGCGCGCGAGCAGCAGCTCGGCGACCGCCCGCGCGCCATCCGCGTGCAGGGCGACCATGCGCCGGAACAGTGGCGACAGGCCCTCGCCGTGGGCGTCGCCGAGCGCCTCCTCGTAGCCGTGCCGGGTGTCCACCAGTCCGGTATGGAGCGTTTTCAGGCTATCGATCGCTTCGGTCATGGTTCGCCTCCACGCCGCCCGATCCGGCGGCAGGCTCGGCAACGCGGAAACCGGCGGTTTGTTGCGGCGGGCCGGTGCGAAGGTTCACCTGGACCGGCGCGCCGGCGCGACCACGATCATCCTGGCGCGCCGGCCAGGCGGATATTCTCGGCTGAGCCGACGCAGCGTGCGGGCGCCCGGCGCCGAAGCTGATCCGGTCGGCGCGGCCCTTGGCGTCCCAACGGCGGAGAGTTGACGTTCGGCGCGCCGGTCGCGACGACGGCGGCCGAGGCCGCGCTGTCGGCGGGCGGCGAGGCGGCCGGGCGCTGCGTCTGCGCCGCCGAGAGCATAGTGTAAAAGAGAAATGTGAGAATGTTATTGTGATATTCCAAAAGATCGGCTATGGTCCCACCATTGGTCCTCGTCGCAGGAGCCCCGCCATGCTCGACCCCGCAGCGCCCGCGCCGCCGCCCGCCGCCTCCGTCGGCGCGATCGAGCGGGAAG
>JBEKEI010000099.1:0-18253 GCA_050013915.1 Roseiarcus sp. | reverse complement strand
ACCTTGTGCTTGTCGATCACCTCCCAGAACCGGCTGATCGAGGGATAGTTGGGAATGCCCTCGAACATCAGCGTCGTCGCGCCATTGGCGAGCGGGCCGTAGACGATGTAGCTGTGGCCGGTCACCCAGCCGACGTCGGCCGTGCACCAATAGATGTCGCCGTCGTGGTAGTCGAACACGTATTGATGGGTCATCGCGGCGAACACGAGATAGCCGCCGGTCGTGTGGACGACGCCCTTGGGCGCGCCGGTCGAGCCCGACGTGTAGAGGATGAACAGCGGATCTTCCGCGCTCATCGGCGCGGGCGGACAATCGTCGGACGCGCGCTCCATCGCGTCCTCCAGCCAGACGTCGCGATCGGCGCGCCAGGCGATGTTGCCGCCGGTGCGCTTGACCACCAGCACGTGCTTGACGCAGCCGGCCTTGTCGGCGGCGATGTCGACATTGGCCTTGAGCGGCACCTTGCGGCCGCCGCGCAGCCCCTCGTCGGCGGTGATCACGACCGCCGATCTGGCGCCCTCGATGCGGCCGGCGAGCGAGTCGGGCGAAAAGCCGCCGAACACGATCGAATGGATCGCCCCGATGCGCGCGCAGGCGAGCATCGCATAGGCGGCTTCCGGAATCATCGGGAGATAGATGGTGACGCGATCGCCTTTCTTGACGCCGTGGGCGAGCAAGACGTTGGCCAGCCGCGAGACCTGCCGGTGCAACTCGGCATAGGTGATGTGCCTGGACTCCGCGGGGTCGTCCCCTTCCCAGATGATCGCGGTCTGCTGGGCGCGCGCGGGCAGGTGCCGGTCGATGCAATTGTAGGCGACGTTGGTCACCCCGTCCTCGAACCACTTGATCGAGACGTGGTGGGAATCGAAGGACGTGCGCTTGACCTTGGTGAACGGCTCGAACCAGTCGATCCGCTTGCCGTGCTCGCCCCAGAATCCCTCGGGATCATTCACCGAACGGGCATAGAGCGCTTTATACTGCGCATCGTCGACGAAGGCGCGGCCTGCCCATCCCTCGGGAACTTCGTAGACCTTTGCGGACACCGAACAACCTCCCCGATCGTGGCGCGCTTCGTCGCGCGCGGCGCAAAAATTCACACGAGTATGCCCCGGATGCGCGATCAGCAGCAAGCGAGGCGGTGTTATCCTTTATCATGAGACCTGTCGCGGCCGCCGGGTCATTGATTCATGTCAAGGGGGATGCGGCCCGGTCCGAACGGAGCGTCCGAGGCCGCCCATCGCGCAGACGATCTTCCACTCGCCGTCGGTGACCGGCTGGACCGAAAGCCTGGAATTGACGACCAGGACCATCTTCGCCAGACGCCGTTCCGCCTTGATCGCCTCGAGCGTCACGGCGCGCGGCAGCGCTTGGACGGCGCGGATGTCGACCATGCCGAATTTGCCGGTCTCGTCGCTGGGGTCGGGGTAATAGGGCTTGACGACCTCGACGATCCCGACCACCGCCTTGCCTTCGTTGGAATGATAGAAGAACCCCTGTTCGCCGACCTTCATCGCCATCAGGTTCAGCTTGGCCTGGTGGTTGCGCACCCCGTTCCAGAACGTGCCTTTCGGGCCGGCTTCGCGCTGCTGGTCGAACGACCAGGCCGAGGGTTCGCTCTTGAACAGCCAGTGAGCCACCGCAGCCTCCTTGTCCGCGCTCAGGCTAGGGGAGCGCCGGCCTCCGGTAAAGCGCGCGATCAGCCCTCGGCCTTCAGCGGCCGCGCGAGCAGCGCGTCGACGGCGCCGCGCACGTCCTGCGCGCCCGACAGGATCGCTTCCACGCTGGCGACGATCGGCATTTCGACCGCCCGCGCGCGCGCCATCTCCAGCAGCGCGCCGGCGGTCGTGGCGCCTTCGACGAGCTTGCCGGCCGAGGCTTGCGCCGCGCTCCGGCCGCGCCCGAGGGCGAGGCCGAACGCGAAATTGCGCGACTGCGGGGTGGTGCAGGTCAGCACGAGATCGCCAAGGCCCGACAGGCCCATCAGGGTGTGCGGCCGGGCGCCGAAAGCGGCGCCGAAGCGCGAGAGTTCGGCGAAGCCGCGCGCGATCAGCGCCGCCCCGGCGCTCGGGCCGAGGCCGAGCCCGGCGGCGATGCCGCAGGCGATCGCGAGCACGTTCTTGGCCGCGCCGCCGATCTCGACGCCGCGCACGTCCTGCGAGTGGTAGACCCGGAAGTTGGGCCGATTCAGCGCCTGTGCGAGCCAGCGGGCGTGCTGCGCGTCGGCGCTGGCGAGCGTCACCGCGGTCGGCAGGCCCGCCGCGACATCGGCGGCGAAGCTCGGCCCCGACAGAATCGCGTGCCGGCCGCCCGGCGCGGCCTGATCGAGCACCTGGGTCATGAACAGGCCGGAGGCCCGCTCGATCCCCTTCGCGCAGGTCACCAGCGTCGCGCCGGGCGGAAGGGCGCGCGCCAGCCGTTCGGCGACGCCGCGGGTCACCTGGGCGGGAACCACGACCAGCGCGGCCTCGCAGGCGGCGAGGGCGGCGATTTCTCCGGCAATTTCGATCCCGGCCGCCAATGCCGCGCCGGGCGGACCTGCGGCGCGGCGGGTCAGCGCGAGCGCGCGCATCCCGTCGGCGTCCCGGCCCCACAGAATCACCCGTCGCCCCGCTGCCGCCGCCACATTGGCCAGCGCTACGCCCCAGGCGCCGGCGCCGGCGACGCCGATGGTCGAGATGGACTTCATCGCGCGGCTCCTGGTTGCGCGTTCACGCCTTGCGGTTCAGCGAGGGCGCCGCCTTGGGGTCGAGCGGCCAGCGCGGGCGCGCCGGAAAGTCGAGACCGTCGCGCAGGCCAAGGCCAAGGCGCTCGATCCCGGCCCAGGCGATCATCGCGCCATTGTCGGTGCACAGGGCCTGCGGCGGCGCGACCAGCCGCAGCCCGGACTGCATGCAGAATCGCGCGAGCGCGTCGCGGATCGCGCCGTTGGCCGCCACGCCGCCGGCGATCACCACCGCTTGGGGCGCGCCGGCCCGCGCGCGAAACAGCCTGAGGCCGACCCGCATCCGGTCCTCGATCACGTCGACGACGGCGGCCTGGAACGATGCGCAGAGGTCGGCGACGTCGGATGGCCGCAGGGGCGCCGCGCCCTCGGCGGCCAGGCGGGTGGCGGTCTTCAGGCCCGACAGGGAGAAATCCGCCTCGGGTCGCCCCAGAAGCGGCCGCGGCAGCGCGAAGCGCGTGGGATCGCCGGTCCTCGCATTGGCCTCGATCGCGGGACCGCCGGGATAGGGCAGGCCCAGCAGCTTGGCCGTCTTGTCGAAAGCCTCGCCGATCGCATCGTCGAGGGTCGCGCCGAGCCGGTCGTAATCGCCGACGCCCCGAACGGCGAGGATCTGGGTATGGCCGCCCGAGGCGAGCAGCAGCAGATAGGGGAAGCCGACATTGTCGGTCAGGCGCGCGGTCAGCGCATGCGCCTCCAGGTGATTGACCGCGATGAAGGGCTTGCGCGCGGCCAGGGCGAGACCCTTGCCGGTCATCAGCCCCACGAGCACGCCGCCGATGAGCCCCGGACCCGCCGCAGCGGCGATCCCGTCGAGGTCGGCGACCCGAATCCTCGCCCGCTCGAGCGCGCGCGCCACGAGATGATCGATCGCCTCGACGTGGGCGCGCGCCGCGATTTCCGGCACGACGCCGCCATAGGCGGCATGCGCGGCGATCTGGCTCATCACCTCGTCGCTGAGAATCTCTCCGCCCCCTTCGGGGCGCAGCCGCACCACCGCGGCCGCGGTTTCGTCGCATGTCGTCTCGATGCCCAGAACCCGCATCCTGTCCGCAATCCCCGTCCCGACGCCCCGCTTCCGCGCCGCGCTGCGGCGCTCTATATCTGATCGTCGACCGCATCCCTCGCGAATAGTCCAGTCGGAGCGCCATGGCGACCCCCATCCACGACTCCTCGCCGCCGCGCGCCGGCGGCGACGGTCGCGCCTCGAGGCTCCGCGTCGCGGTGATGCGGCCGCTCGCCGAGGCCGAACGCAGCGCCGCGCTGTTGCGCGCCCATGGCTTCGAGCCGGTCCTCGCGCCCGCGGCGGAGGTTCGCCCGACCGGCGCCGAGCCGCCGGACGCGGACTTCGACGCCGTGCTCGCGACCAGCGCCAACGCCTTCGCATTCCTGAGCCCCGCGACGCGCGTCCGCCTGGGCGGGCTGAGGATTTACGTGGCGGGCGCGCGGACCGCCGCCGCGGCGCGCGCCGCCGGGCTCGGCGAGGCCGCTGGAATCGGCGAGGACGCCGCAGCCCTGGCGCGCCTGGTCGTCGCCGGGCTGGCCCGTCCGTCCCGGCTGCTCTATCTGGCGGCGTGCGATCGCAAGAGCGAGCTCGAGTCGGCGCTGGCCGCCGCCGGGCACATGGTCGTTGCCACCGAGATCTACCGCGCCGCCGCGCGCGAGGCGTGGAGCGCGGCCGAAGCGGCGGGGTTTGCGACCTGCGGCGCGGCGCTGCACTATTCCCGCCGCAGCGCCGAATTGACGGCGGGGCTGGCCGAACGCGCCGGGCGTGGCGACCGCCTGCGCGAAATGTTAAACGCATGCCTGTCGCAGGACACGGCCGAGCCATTGCGCTCGATCGGCGCAGGGCGGATCGTAGTCGCGTCCGGCGCGCAGGAATCCCTGCTGCTGGCGGCGCTCGCCGCGGCGACCACGACTACCAGGAGCCAATCATGACCAAGATCCTCGTTCTCTACTATTCCAGCTACGGCCATATCGAATCCATGGCGCAGGCGGTCGCGGCCGGCGCCCGCGAGGCCGGCGCCGAGGCCGACGTGAAGCGCGTCCCCGAGGTGGTGTCGGCCGAAGTCGCCAAGGCCATGCATTTCAAGCTCGATCAGGCGGCGCCGATCGCCAAGATCGACGAGCTCGCCGATTACGACGCCATCATCTTCGGCACGCCGACCCGCTTCGGCAACATGGCGGGACAGATGCGCAATTTCCTCGACCAGGCGGGCGGGTTGTGGCTCCAGAACAAGCTGGTCGGCAAGGTCGCCGCGGTGTTCACCTCGACGGCGTCCCAGCACGGCGGCCAGGAATCGACGATTCTGACCTTCATTCCGACGATCCTCCATCTCGGCATGGTCTTCGTCGGCCTGCCCTACAGCTTCACCGGCCAGTTTGGCCACGATGAGGTCAAGGGCGGCTCGCCCTACGGCGCCTCGACGATCGCGGGCGGCGACGGTTCGCGCCAACCCTCGGCCGTCGAACTCGAGGCGGCGCGCTTCCAGGGCGCCCATGTCGCCAAGATCGCGACCAAGGTTTCGGCGTGATTCCCCGCCGCCCGGGCGCTGGTTTCCTTCCCTTGCGGCCTCGCTTATAGGAGGGGCGCAGCGAGGATGACAGCGCATGCCGGACGCGACGAGCCCAGAGCCGATCCCCGAACCTGACGCCGGCGGCGATCGGCGGCATCGGTCTGCGGCCGGCGAGAACGGCAACCTCGGATCCGGGCGCGTCGACGAGGCGCCCGCTTCCGGGGCCGATCCCGCGGAGCCGGGCTCGCCGGCCGATCCTGAACGCGAAGCGACCCCCAACCGCGACCGCCGGCATGAACCCCCGGTCATCGAGGGGATGGCGATCGAATCCCGGGAATCCGACCCGCGCCTCGGCGCTGGCGACGCCGCCGAGGCGGCGAGCGGGTTCGGCGACGGGCCGGTTGCGGACCAGCGGACCGGCTCCAGGGCGTCGCTGCTGCTGTCCGCCGCGATCGGCGCCCTGGCCGGCGCGGCGGCGGCCGGGGCGGTCTTGGGGTTGGTCGCGCCGCGCTCCGCCGCCGACCCCGAGCTCGTCGCGCGCCTCGAAAGCCTCGAGAAGGCGCCGCGGCCCGAAGCTCAAAGCGCGGCGATCGCGGCGCTCGACCGGCGCGTGGCCGCGGTGGAGGCGGCTTCGGCGGGCGCGCCGGACAGGGCCGTGTTGGACGGCCATGGCCAGCGGCTGGCCGCGCTCGAAGCTTCGGCGCTCGCCGCCAAGGCGGCGTCGGATGCCGGCAAGAACGCGCTGACGGTCGCGCAAACCGCGCGCGACGACGCCGCCAAGGCGCTCGCCCTGGCGAGCGCTCGCGGCGAGAAAGGCGATTCGGGCCCGGCGCCGGCGACCCAGCCGGGCGCCGACCCGGCGCTCGACGATCGGCTCGGCCGGGTCGAGGCGGGTCTGGCTGCGCTCGGCCATGGCGCCGACGAACTCGCCGCGATCAACCAGCGGCTCGATGCGCTCGACAAGGCGCTCGCCGCGCCCAAGACCGAGACTCGCGCGCCGGCGGAGGCCGCGGCCTCGAACCCGGGCGGGGCCGAACTCGCGGTCGTCGCCCAGGCCCTGCTCGACCGTCTGCGTGCGGGCGCGCCGTTCCCGGTGGAGGAGGCGGCGCTCGAACGTCTGGGCGCCGATCCCGTCAAGCTGGCGGCTCTGAAGCCGCTGGCCGAGCGGGGCGCGCCGTCGGCGGCCGCCCTGGCGACCGATTTCAGCAAGGTCGCGCCCGCCGCGCTGGCGGCGGCGACGCCCGCATCGTCGGGAGGCGTGATGGATCGGTTGCTGGCGAACATGAGCAAGGTCGTGCGGGTGACCCCGATCGGCGAACTGGCGGGCGAAGATCCCGTCGCCCTGATCTCGCAGGTCGGCGCCGCGCTCGCCCGGGGCCAGGTCGAGCCGGCGGTCGGCTCCTGGGCGCGCCTGCCCGAGGCGGCGCGCGAAGCGTCGCGAGCCTGGGCGAACGAGGCGCAGTCGCGGCTGGCCGCCGACAAGGCGGCGCAGGACATTCTCGAAGACGCGATGGCGCGGCTCGCCGCGGCGAGGAATTGAGTGGTCGGACGGCGGTTCGCTCAGGCGCGGCGCTGGACCGAGGCAGGGGCGCGGCGCCGGCGCGCCGATCCCGAGCGGAGACGACATGATTCGCCTGTTGCGGTTTCTCGCCTTTCTCTGCCTGGCGGCGCTGGGCTTCGCGTGGCTCGCCGATCATCCCGGGCAGGTCGGCCTGACCTGGCAGGGCTATCGCGTCGAAACGTCGGTCATGGTCCCGCTCGCCGGCGTGGTCGCGCTGGCGGTCGTCATCGCCCTGCTGTGGGGAATTTTCGCCCTTCTGCGGGGGACTTTCCGGGCGACGAGGAATTGAGTGGTCGGACGGCGGTTCGCTCAGGCGCGGCGCTCGACCGCGCCCGAGGCAGGGGCACGGCGCCGGCGCGCCGATCCCGAGCGGAGACGACATGATTCGCCTGTTGCTGTTTCTCGCCTTTCTCTGCCTGGCGGCGCTGGGCTTCGCCTGGCTCGCCGATCATCCCGGGCAGGTCGGCCTGACCTGGCAGGGCTATCGCGTCGATACCTCGGTCATGGCCGCGCTCGGCGTCGTGGTCGCGCTGGCGGTCGTCATCGCCCTGCTGTGGGGAATTTTCCGATTCGTCTTTCGCCTTCCCTCGCTGGTCGCCCTGACCAACCGGGCGCGTCGCCGCGAGAAGGGCTACGCGGCCCTGTCGCGCGGGATGGTCGCGGTCGGTTCGGGCGACGTGCGGGCGGCGAGCCGTCACGCCGCCGAAGCGCATCGGCTGATCGGCGGCGAGCCGATGACCCGGCTGTTGCGCGCGCAGGCGGCGCAATTGGCGGGCGATCGCGCCGGCGCCGAATCGGCGTTCAAGGACATGCTGGACGCCAGCCACACCCATGCGCTCGGATTGCGCGGCCTGCACATGGAGGCGCGCCGGCGCGGCGACCATTCCGCGGCGCTCGACTATGCGGTTCGGGCGCATCGCTACGCCGCGCTGCCCTGGGCCGGCCAGGCGGTGCTCGACGATCGTGCGGCGCGCGGCGACTGGGCGGGCGCGCTGGCGGCGGTCGAGAGCAACGCCGCGGCGGGGCTGATCGACAAGCCGACCGCCAATCGCCTGCGCGCGGTTCTGAAGACCGCGATGGCGCTGGAGCGCAGCGAGCGCGACCCGCACGCAGCGCTGGCGCTCGCCCAGGAGGCGACGCGGCTCGCGCCCGGTCTCGTCCCCGCCGCCGCGATCGCCGGCCGTCTGACCGCGGCAGGGGGCGACTATCGGCGCGCCGCCCGGATTCTCGAGACCGCCTATGAGCGGACGCCGCATCCCGACCTCGCCGTCGCCTATCTGAGAATGCGTCCCGGCGATTCGGCCGCCGATCGCCTCGCCCGCGCGCGCAGCCTCGCCCGGCTCGCGCCCAACGATCCGGAAAGTCGCCTGACGATCGCGCGCGCTGCGCTCGAGGCGCGCGATCTCGAGGGCGCGCGCGAGGCGGTGGCGCCGTTGCTGGCGTCGGACGCCGCCGCCCGGCCAAGCGCGCGCGTGTGTCTGCTGATGGCCGATCTCGAGGAGACCGAGGGATCCCCCGGTGCCGTGCGCGAATGGCTGGCGCGCGCCGCTCGCGCGCCCCGCGATCGGGCCTGGATCGCTGAGGGATTCGTCAGCGACCGCTGGGCGCCGGTCTCGCCGTCGGGCAAACTCGACGGCTTCGCCTGGCGAGCGCCCGAAGAACGGCTCGCCGCGCCGCAGCCGGGGCCGACGGTCCCGGCGCCGACCGCCGCGCAAGCCATGCCGGCGCAGCCGGAGCCGCCGCCGGCGCCGATCATCGATTCCTCGCCCGCGCAGGCGAGCCCGAGCATCGCGGCGGCGGCGGACGATCCTTCGCCGAAGCCGCCCGACGATCCGGGAGCGCGCCCCGCGCCGGCCAGGCGCGGCGGGTTTCGACTTTTTTCATGATCGGCGGCCGAACGGCGCAACCCGGGCCGGACGGCGCCGGTTGCGACGCGCGCGTTTCGAACGGGCGTCGGTTTTCCCGATCCGGCTCGCAGCGTTCAGGCAGGCGATGACTGTGAAACGAGCGCGCGCGCAAATCGATGATTCGCCAACATTGAAGAAATCGATTCTGGCTTCTTGCGCTTTTGATCGCGATGTCTTTCTAATGTGTACTGTGGTTGCGAATTCGCGTTGAGTCGCGAGCGGACCAGGAGCTACCCCCGAGGGTTCATTGAGGCACACAAAACAGCCTTTCGTCGTCGAGGTCCGGCGCCGCCGGGGCCGCGCCGGCGCTGTCAGCGATACGAACATATTCTCGCTCGCCGCGCGCGAAGAAACCTTCGCGGCGGCGAGCGAGGCGGCCCCCGGGCCTGCCGCGCCCAGAGAGAGTTCGGCCGTGAGCCCGCCGCGACCGACGGGTCGGATCCTCCCGAGCCTGGAACAGCCGGAGCCTTCGGGGTCGCGGGAACCCGAACCGCCGCGACGGCGGGGTCGCCCCGCCGGCGTGAACAACGAGGCCGCCGAGCGCAAGCGGGTTCGCGCCGCCGCGGAGTCGCGGAGTCGTTCCGACGCCAATTCGCCTGCGGTATCGACCGCCGAGGCCCGCCAGATGGCCAGGCGACGCTCGCTCGATGCGCCGTCGACGGCCGGACCTTCGGCGATTCACGCGAAGACGGCGGCGTCGCGCAAGAAGCCGGCGAAGCGTCCCGACGCGGCGAAGCGGCTCGTCGGTTCCAACGCGCCTTTGGACGCCATCGTCAGACCGCCGCCGACCGCCCCGGCGCAACCCGCGCAGCCGCCGGTCGTCGATGACGGCGCCTTGCGCGGCAGACGGCGCTCGATCATGGGGCGCTACGTCCTCGGCACCGAACTCAGGATGGGCGAGCGCTGGAAGAAACGGTTGCGCCGCGTCGAGTGACGGCTTCCGATCAGCGCCGTCGGTCGGCCCGGCGGCCGAGCTCGCAACCGGCGGCGGCTTGAATCGCGCGGCGACCTGCGGCTGCGCCTTCCCCGCTCTATGACCGCCGCCCTCGGCCGCTACCCGCGGAGCGGGGAACATGCGATAGGAATGCGAGCCGCCTGACGCCCCGCCGCCGCTTGCGCGACGGCCGACTTCGGTTGGGGGCTTTCTTCGCGCCGTTCGCGGCGACGCGATCCTGCATGGCCCGCGACGCCGCATGATGGGACGTTCCGATGCCCTGGGTCGCCATCACCGATTTTGGCGACGCGGCGGTGATGGCGCCGACGGCCCTCGTCCTTGGTCTCTGGCTCGGCGCGAGCCGGGCCTGGCTCGGCGCCCTAGCCTGGCTCGTGCTGTATGGAACCGCCGCGTTCGTGGTCATCTGCACGAAGATCGCCTACATCGCCTGGGGCGTCGGCGTTCCCTCGCTCGATTTTGCCGGCGTCAGCGGCCATGCGATGAGCGCGGCGGCAGTGCTCACGGTGGCCGGTTACATGATCGGCGGCCTGATTTCCCGATCCGCCGCGCTGCCGGCCGGCGCGTCTGGCTTCTGTCTGGGCGTTCTCATCGGCGTCTCACGCGTCGTGCTGGGAGACCACTCGCCATCGGAGGTCGTCGCGGGCTGCGCGCTCGGCGGGCTGGCGGCGCTGGCGGCGATCGGGGCGATCCGCGCCCGTCCGGAGATCCTGGCCAGGCCCGCGGTCTTCGTCGTCGCGCTGGTCGCGCTCGGCTTGGCCATGCACGGCCACCGAGCGCCGTCGGAACAATTGGCCGTCGAACTGGCGACGCGCCTTTCCGGCCATGCCGCGCCATTCGAGCGCCCTGCGCCTTGACCCCGGGGGCTCGGCGAGGACGGGAGCGCGGCGCCGGCGCCTCAGGACGCCGCCGGCAGGCCGATCGCCGCCAGCCTGCGGGTCTGGCGCGCGATCAGGCGTTCGACATCGGCGATGTCGGCGGACGAAAGCGCGCCGCCGGGCCTGCGCAGCGCCGGCGAAGCGATCGCGCCGCGTTTCGCCAGAATGTATTTGCGGACGGCGAGGCCGACGCCCTGCTGCTGCTCGTAGCGGGCGAGCGGCAGATAGGCGTCGAAAATGTCCTGGGCGCGCGCGAGATCGCCGTCCCGATGCGCGCCGACGACGCCGACCATCATCTCGGGAAAGGCGAAGCCGGTCATCGCCCCGTCCGCGCCGCGCGCGAGTTCCTCGGGCAGGAACAGGCCGCCATTGCCGGTCAGGATGGAGACGCGCCGGGCGCCGCGGGCGCTGGCGGCGCGCAGCGCGCCAATCTTGGCGAGGCCGGGCCAGTCCTCGTGTTTCAGCATCACGCAGGTCGGCAGCGCCGCGATGACGCGCAGGATCACCGAGGGCGAAATCTGAACGCCGGTCGCGAGCGGGTAGTCCTGGAGCACGAAGCGAATCTCGCCCAGCGTCTCCGCGACGCTCTCGAAATAATTGTAGATCTGGTCGTCCGTGCGCAGATGCGCGGGGGGCGCGACCATGACGGCCGCCGCGCCGAACTCCGCCGCGGCGCTCGCCAGTTCCTTCATCGGCGCCAGGCCGGCGGCGGAGACGCCGACGATCGCCGGAACCCGGCCGGCGATCCGGGTGAGCGCGCGGCGCAGGAAGACGCTGGATTCCCCGGCGGTCAGCTTCGGCGCCTCGCCCATGACTCCGAGCAGCGTCAGTCCGGTCGCGCCGAGCGAGAGATAGAAATCGACCATCCGGTCGACGCTCGGCAGGTCCAGCGCGCCATCGTCGGCAAACGGGGTCGCGGCGATGACATAGACGCCCGCGGCGGATTCATCGAGCAGGGCCATGACCGTCTCCTCCTACTTCGCCTGCGGCGCCGCCGGCGGGCGGCTGGCGACGAGCGGATGATCGAGCGCGCTGGCATGGCGCGCATCGGCGCCGCCGGGCGAACCCCAGGCGGTGACCGCGGCTCCGAAGAATTCGGCGTTGGCGAGCGCGAACGCGCGCTCTTGTTCCGGCAGGTCGGCTTCGGCGTAGATCGCCTCGACGGGACAGACCGACAGGCAGAGCCCGCAATCGATGCATTCGTCGGGCTGGATATACATCATCCGGCCGCCCTCGTAGATGCATTCGACCGGGCACGCCAGCTGGCAGGCGCCGTCCTTCACATCTATGCAGGTCGAAGCGACGACATAGGTCATGGCCGTCCGCGCCTCAGCTTCCGCGCCATTGCGGCGGGCGCTTTTCCTGGAAGGCCAGGACGCCCTCCTCCTGATCGGACGACCGCAGGGCCTCGATCAACGCGGGCAGCCGCAGCATCTGCGCCTCGCGCGCGGAAAGCCGTTCGCCGGCGCGGGTCATCTGCTTGATCGCGCGCACCGACAGCGGCGCGCAGGCGAGGATGTCGGCGACCCAGCGCGCCACCGCTTCGTCCAGCGCCGGCAACGCGACGACCTCGTTGACGAGGCCGAAGCGAAGCGCCTCGTCGGCGCCGATGCGCCGTCCGGTCAGCAGCATGCCCATCGCCCAGACATGGGGGATCCGGCGCGTGAGCAGCGCAATGCCGCCGTCGAGGGCGAGCCGCCCGAGCCGCGGTTCGGGCAGGCCGAAAGTGGCGTTCGCCGCGGCGACGACGATGTCGCAGCCGAGCATCATCTCCAGGCCGCCGCCGAGCGCATGGCCGTTGACGCGCGCGATGACGGGAACGTCGAGCGTGTCGCGCAGGGCGATGCCGCCGAAGCCGCCCGGCCGGGCAGCCGCCCAATAGTCGAGCCCGCTCGATCCCGAGCCGCCCTTCATGTCCGCGCCCGTGCAGAAGGCGCGCTCGCCGGCGCCGGTCAGCACGACGACGCGAATTTCGCGATCGCGTTCGATCGCCTCCCAGATCCGGATGAGTTCCGCCTCGGTCGGCTGGTCGACCGCGTTGAGGCGGTCGGGCCTGTCGATCGTGACCCGCGCGACATGCTCCTCAACCGTGAAATCGACGCTCATGCGAGAACGCCTGAAGCTCGCAGCGCCGCGATGCGCGCCGGGGGATAGCCGGCCTCGGCCAGGATCGCGTCGCCGTCGGCGCCGAGGGCAGGAGGCGGCCGCCGCATCCGGAACGCGCCCGCGTTCATGCTGAGCGGCGAGCCGACCAGCGGCAGCGGCCCGGTGGCGCCGTCGATCGTCACCACCGTTCCGTTGGCCCTGGTCTGCTCGTGATCGAGCGCCTCGGCTAGGGTGAGGACCGGCGCGCACAGCAGATCCTGCGCGTCGAGCCGCGCGAGCCAGTGCGCGCTGGTGTTCGAGGCGAAACTTCGGCGGAACAGCGCCTGCAATTCCGATTTGTTCTCGACCTGCCGCTGGAACGTCGCATAGCGCGGCTCCGCCGAGAGATCGGGCAATTCCAGCGCCGCGCAAATGTCGCGCAATGGGTTGGTCTTGAACGCGCCGACCAGGACGATCGCCCCGTCGCGGGTCTCGAAGCCGCCGGTCAGGGGAAACGCGCCCCAGCTGAAATGCTGGCCGCGTTGCAGCCACATCGCGGCTTCCTGCATCTGCATGGCGAGCATCGACTCGAACAGCGACACCGCAACCTGCTGGCCGCGCCCGGTCTTCTCGCGCTGCAGCAGCGCGAGCAGGATCGCCTGCACCAGATGCATGCCGGCGGTGTAGTCGCACAGCGAGGTGGCGTAGACGGTCAGCGGTTCGTCGTCGTTGCATTTGCGCCGCATCACCCCGGACAGGGCCTGCGCGAGAATGTCCTGCCCGCCCTTGTAGGAGAGCGGCCCCGTCTGGCCGAAGCCGGAGCCGACGGCGCAGATGATCCTGGGATTGATCCGGGACAGCGCCTCGTAGCCGAACCCCAGGCGCTCCATCACCCCGGCGCGGAAATTGTTCGCCACGACGTCGGCGTCGTGGACGAGATCGTAGACGATCGCCTTGCCGTCCGGCTTTCCGAGGTCGAGCGCGATCGAACGCTTGTTTCGATTCAGGCTGCGGAACACCGGATTGTCGGCCCCGTCGGGGTCGTCGGGCAGCGAGGAGCGCGAGAGATCGCCGGCGCCCGGCCGCTCGATCTTGATGACGTCGGCGCCATAATCGGCGAGCACCTGCGTCGCGCTCGGGCCCAGCATCACCTGGGTGAAATCGATGACGCGGACGCCCGACAGAGGTTGCGCGGAATCTGCTTGCATGACGGCGGCCCCTATTCGGCGGCGATGGTCGTGAGCGCATTCCAGGCGGGCCGGTCGCCCGGATCGGCGCCTGCCGCGCGAAGCCGCGCCTGCAGCGCGGCGACATCGACGCGCTCGACCCCGACGCCGGCGTCGAGCGCGAGCGCGGCGGCGACGCCCGCCGCCTCGCCCATCGCCATGCACGGCGGAATCTCCCGCGACGACCGCTGCGCCGACGAGGTCGCCGAATAGTGCCGGCCCGCCACCAGCAATTGCCCGACGCCGCGCGGCAGCATGGCGCGGTAGGGATAGTAATAGTCGCGCCCGCGCGCCACGCTGTCGGGGAAATGGCGCCGCTGCGCGACGTCCTCCTTGCTCATGACGTAGACGCCGTCGAGCAGCCGCGTCTGCCGCACCCCGATCTGCGGCGCGACGTCGACGACGAAGGCCCCTTCGAAGCCGGGCATCTTTTCGCGCACATAGGCGACGAGCGCGGCGATCCGCTCGCGCCCGACGAAATCGGCGCGCGTGAGATCCTCGACCTTGACGCCGTCGAAGCCGGTCATGTGCGGACAATTGCACCAGACGATCCCCGGCAAGGGCGTCCTCAGCCACCATTTTTCCCATGAGCCGGCCATGATCCGCTTGGCCTCGCGGTCGATCGCGTGAAAGGCGGCGGGCTGCTCGAACTCGAATCGCTCGGCCGCCTCGACGTCGACGCCGCCGAGCCGAAACACCGTGGTCACGATGTAGGAGCCGTGGCTGAACGGCGCGCCGGCGGAGGCGGCGACGTCGAGATCGCCGCTCGCATCGATCACGATCCGGCCCATGATCGCCTGGCGCCCGCTCTTGGTCTCGCAGACCACGCCCGCGATGCGGCCGTCCTCGACGATCGCGCGCGAGAACCAGCTGTGCAGCCGCAGATCGACCTTCGCCTCGGCGATCATCGCGTTGGCGGCGCGCTTGAAGCCGTCGGGGTCGAATGCGGCCGCATAGCAGATCGGCTGCGGCTTGACGTGCGAATGAAAGTCGAACACCCCCCATCGCGCCCATTTTCGCCAGAGCGCGGGGTCGGAGCGGCGCTCGGCTTCGGGCGGCACGACGCACAGGCCGATGCGCTCCATCCGCTCGATCATCTCGCCGCACAGGCCGCGCACGCTGATCTCGTCGCCGTTGCACATGTCGTCGAGCACGAGCACCATGCCGCCGGAGGCGAGGCCGCCGAGATAGGCGTAGCGCTCGAGCAGCGTGACCGACAGCCCGTTGCGCGCGCCGGCGACCGCCGCGGCGATTCCGGCCGGGCCGCCGCCGACGACGACCAGATCGGCCCGGCGCACGACCGGGATTCGATCCTGGGGTTCGACGACGAAATCGCTGTCGGTCATGGCGCTCTCCTGCGGCCGCGCGTCGGGTCATCCCGCCTGGGCGACGTTCCATCTGACAAAATGCCGTTCGAGCCGGCTGATCGCGGCGAAGAACAGCGCCGAGAACACCGAGGCGACGACGATCGTCGCATAGAGCAGCGGCGAGTCGAAATTATAGGTCGCCTGGATGATCAGCGCGCCGATGCCGGTCGTCGCGCCGATCCATTCGCCGACGATCGCGCCGATCACCGAGGTCGCCGCGGCGATCTTGAGCGCGGAGAACAGATAGGGCAGCGAGCTCTCGAGCCGCAGCTTGAAGAAAATCTCGCTGCGCGAGGCCGACAGGATGCGCATTAGCTCCATCTGTTGCGCGCTGACCGCACGCAAGCCGCGAGTCATGTTCACCAGCGTCGGAAAGAAGCAGATCAGCCCGGCGATCGCCACCTTCGCCTCCATTCCGTTGCCGAGCAGCAGGACGAGGATCGGCGCATAGGCCATGACCGGAATCGTGTGGACCATCACCGCGATCGGAAAGAAGGCTTCCTCGGCGGCGCGCTGATGGACAAATATCGTCGCGGCGAGGATCGCCGCGCTGTTGCCGATCAGGAAGCCGGCGATCGCCTCGATCGCCGTCGGGACGAGATTGACCATCAACAGCCCGAACCGGTCGTAGAGGGTCGCCGCCACCGCCGTCGGCGCCGGGGCGATGAACGGCCTGACATGGAAGACCACGACGCCGAGCTCCCATAGCGCCAGCAGCAGGATCGCCGCGCCGAGCGGCAGCAGTCGGCGCCGCCGCGCCGACTGCCGGGCGGCGGCGGCGAATTCGATCCGGGCCGATTCGTCGGCGGCGAAAACCTCGCCCGGGTTGGTTCGCGGGACCGCCTGCTCGCTCATCAGCACGTCTCCAGGACGCGGCGCAGATGCGCGGCGAGGCCGACGAACTCGGCCGTCTCGCGCATGGCGATCCGGCGCGGGTTGGGCAACGGCACGGAGGCGATTTCGCGGACCCGGCCGGGCCGCGCGGCCATCAGGAGGACCTGCTGGCCCAGAAAGGCCGCTTCGTAGATCGAGTGGGTGACGAACAGGATGGTCGCGCCGGTGCTCTCCCACAGCCGCAGCAGCTCCTCGTTGAGCCGGTCGCGGGTGATCTCGTCGAGCGCCCCGAACGGCTCGTCCATCAGCAGCAGCTTCGGGTCGTTGACCAGCGCGCGGGCGATCGCGACGCGCTGGCGCATGCCGCCGGAGAGCTCGTGCGGGAACGCATGCTCCCAGCCGGACAGTCCGACCAGCGCGAGCAGCTCGCGCGGATCGCGGGCGCCGCCACGCCTGACCCCGCCGCCGACTTCGAGCGGCAGGGCGACATTGTCGAGCGCGCTGCGCCAGGCCAGCAGGGAGGCGTCCTGGAACACGAAGCCGATATCGCGCCGCGCCCGGGCCGCCGACGCCGAGCCGCCCAGCACCTCGACCTCGCCGGAGGTCGCGTCGACCAGGTCGGCGACGACGCGCAGCAATGTCGACTTGCCGCAGCCCGATGGGCCGAGCAGCGTCAGCAGGCCGCCGCGCGGGATCGCAAGGCTGACCCGCTCGAGCGCGGTGACTGCGCCGCGCTCGGTGGCAAAGCGCACCGTCACTTCGCGCAGACGCACCGCGGCTTCGTCCGCGGCGGCGGGCGAAGCGCGATCGAGCGCGGCTTGCGGCATGGGCGCGAACCCCCGGGGTCAGCCGATCTTCGGGCGGTCGTTCTCGGTCAGCTCGAGAATTTTCATCGTCACGACCTGGTCGAGGGCCGGCTTTTCCGCACGGAACTGCTTGAGTTCGTCGAACAGGTCGATCTGCTCGCGCCAGACCGCAGGGTCGAACCCGCCCCAGCCGAAGGTCCGGGTGCGCTCGGTGAATTCGACGTCGAACATGATCGGCGCGGCGGCAAGTTCGTCGGCGCGCACCAGATTGGGATATTCCTGGATCAGCAGGTCGACCGCCTTTTCGGGATTGGCGCGGGCATAGGCCCAGCCGCGGCCCGCCGCGCGCAGAAAGCCGGCGAGCGCCTCCGGCTTCTGCTTGAGGAAGTCCGCCGTCGTGTAATAGGGCAGCGCGTAGAGCTTCACCCCGTGGTCCCACATCCGCATCGTCACGTAGTCAGGGCCGAGGATCTTGAGCGCGGTCGTGTTGGTGCGCCAGCCGGAGATCGCGTCGACCTGGCCGGTGACCAGCGGCGTCATGTCGGAGCCGATGATGACCTTCTGGACCTTGTCCTCGGTTATGCCGTTCTTGCGCAGCAGGGCGGTCAGCAGGATCTGCCCGGTCGCCTGGACGCCGATCCTGCGGCCGATCATGTCCTGCGGCGTGCGGATCGGCGCCGCCGGCAGCGAAAAATAGCAATAGGGGTGCTGTTGCGCGCCGACCGCGAAGCAGACGACCGGAATGCCTTGCGAGGCCGCCAGCATCAGCGAGGGGCTCGACGAGACCTGGCCGACTTCATAACGTCCGGAGGCGACGATCGCGACCCCGTCGATGTTGGGGCCGCCGGGCTGGATCGCAAAATCGATCCCTTCGGCCTCGAAATAGCCGAGCCGCTTGGCGGCGATCTCGCCGATCTGGTTGCCGCCGGTGATCCAGCCGAGCTGCATGTTGACCGCCTGGCCGGCGGATTTGGCGCGCGCGCGCGAACCGGCGCCCGCACCGAGCGCAACGCCCGCCGCCAGGGCGCCCTTCAGAATTCCGCGCCGGCTTGCAAAAGGCCTTCCGATCATGGTGTTGCTCCCGTCAGCGCCCGCGCCGTCCGCAGCATGCGCGATCCCGGGGGTTGGCGCCAGTGGCTTGCGCGCGCCATCATCGGCGCGCTTTGCGTTTCGGCGCAGCCGAGCCCTGACCGCAGCGGGCGCCTGGAGGAGAATCCGAATGGCTTCCGAACGCGAGTTCTGGGACGCGCGCTTGCCCGCCGGCGCCGAGATCGCGAGGGCGTTGCGCGCCGCCGCGGACAGCCCCAACCGCGTGCGCAGGGTCGGCGCGGTGCTGCTGACCCGCGGCGGCGCCGAGATCGCCGCCTGCAACACGTTTCCGCCCGGCGTCCGCGAGCTC
>JBEKEI010000098.1:0-18261 GCA_050013915.1 Roseiarcus sp. | reverse complement strand
GCCCGGCACCGCCTGGCCTCTCCCTACTTCCCCTCCGCGACCTTCACCCTGATATGCAGCTCGCGCAGCTGCCTGGCGCTCGGCGGCGCCGGGGCGCCCATCAGCAGATCCTCCGCGCGCTGGTTCATCGGGAACAGCGCGACCTCGCGCAGGTTCTGTTCGCCGGCGAGCAGCATCACGATGCGGTCGACGCCCGCCGCCATGCCGCCATGCGGCGGGGCGCCGTAGTGGAAGGCGCGGTAGAGGCCGCCGAAGCGCTCGATCACCGTCTCCTCGCCATAGCCGGCGATCTCGAACGCCTTGACCATCGCCTCCGGACGGTGGTTGCGGATGCCGCCCGAGGCGAGTTCGTAACCGTTGCAGGCGATGTCGTACTGGAACGCCTTGATCGTCGTCGGGTCCTGGCTGGCCAGCGCCTCGAGGCCGCCCTGCGGCATCGAGAACGGGTTGTGCGAAAAATCGATCCTCTTGTCGTCCTCGTTCCATTCGAACATCGGGAAGTCGACGATCCAGGCGAATTCGAACCGCGCCTCGTCGACGAGCTTCAAGTCCTGGCCGACCTTGGTGCGCGCGAGGCCGGCGAATCTGGCGAATTTTTCGGGATCGCCGGCGACGAAGAAGGCGGCGTCGCCCGCCTTCAGGCCGAGCTGGACGCGGATCGCCTCGGCGCGCTCGGGGCCGATGTTGTTGGCGAGCGGCCCGCGCGCGCCGACGCCGGTCGCCGAGGGGTCGGCGGCCTTGGTCGTCTCGTCATGAGCGCGATCGAAGAACAGGATATAGCCGAGCCCCGGCTGGCCCTCGCCCTGCGCCCAGGAATTCATCCGGTCGGCGAAAGTGCGCTGGCCGCCGCCCGGCGCCGGAATCGCCCAGACCTCGTTGTTCGGCGCTTCCAGCAGCCGCGCGAACACTTTGAAGCCGGAGCCGCGGAAATGTTCCGAGGCGTCCTGCATGAGAATCGGGTTGCGCAGATCCGGCTTGTCCGAGCCGTATCTGCGGATCGCCTGCGCGTAGGGAATCCGCGGCCACGGCGAGGGCGTCACCGGCTTGCCCGCCGAGAATTCCTCGAACACGCCGCGGATCACCGGCTCCATCGCCGAAAACACGTCGTCCTGCTCGACGAAGCTCATCTCGATGTCGAGCTGGTAGAATTCGCCCGGCAGCCGGTCGGCGCGCGGGTCCTCGTCGCGAAAGCACGGCGCGATCTGGAAGTAGCGGTCGAAGCCCGCCATCATCAGGAGCTGCTTGTATTGCTGGGGCGCCTGCGGCAGCGCGTAGAACTTGCCGGCATGGATGCGCGAGGGCACGAGATAGTCGCGCGCGCCCTCCGGGCTGGAAGCGGTGAGGATCGGGGTCTGGAATTCGAAGAAGCCCTGCCCCTTCATCCGCGCCCGGATGCTGTCGACGACGCGCCCGCGCAGCATGATGTTGCGGTGGAGCTTGTCGCGGCGCAGGTCGAGGAAGCGGAACTTGAGCCGCGTGTCCTCGGGATAGGGCTGGTCGCCGAACACCGGCAGCGGCAGGTCGGCGGCGGGGCCGAGCACCTCGATCTCGCGGACGTAGACCTCGATGAGGCCGGTCGGCATGTCGGCGTTGTCGGTGCCCGCCGGGCGCCGGCGCACGTCGCCGTCGATCCGCACGACGAATTCCGAGCGCAGCTTTTCGGCCTGCCCGAACGCCGGCGAATCGGGATCGACGACGCATTGGGTGAGGCCGTAATGGTCGCGCAGGTCGATGAACAACACGCCGCCGTGGTCGCGGATGCGGTGGCACCAGCCCGACAGGCGGATCGCGCGGCCCTGGTCGGACTCGCGGAGATCTCCACAATGATGGGTTCGGTAGCGGTGCATGGCTGCGGATGTCCCGTTGGATCCGGCGGAGCGCGCTGCCTATCGGAAAATCGGCGCCGGGGAAAGCGGCATGCCCGGCGCCGGCATTTCCACGAGCGCGGGGAGCCCCTCTCCCGCTCGCGGGAGAGGGGTTGCGGTGAGGGCGAGTCGACATTCGCGCCGATCTCGACTCGTTGACCGAGACCGAAGTCGAACAGGAGGGCAAGCGGTTCCTGTTGCGTTGCGCGCCCCGACCCGCGGCCAGCCTCGCGCTGCGCGCCGCCGGCGTCGCCCTGCCGCCGATCATGCGCCAACTCGGCGGCGCCTGACCCGCCGCTCCCTCCCGCACTCTCGCGCCACGGCGTTTTATCAGCGCCGATTCACATTCATACTCAACGGCTTAAAAATCGAAGGCGTCGAAGATCAGTTAGAGCAAACGACGATCTGATCGATGCTTGCATCGCTCTTGTGCACCGTTCGCGCTCGATCGGATCGGGAGGGCTCTGCAGTTCTCTCTGGTTTGAACTCGCCGGAGCATTCCGCGGAGGCGACCAGAACGTCTTGCGGGGCGCCCCTACCGCGCCGCCCGCTCTCGCCCGTACAGCAGCAGCATCGCGACGATCACCAGCCCGTAGATCACCTGCCGCCCCGCCTCCTCGATCTGCACGACCGAGAGGATCGACTGCAGCAAAGTGATGAGGATGACGCCGGCGACCGTGCCGATGTAGCTGCCGCGGCCGCCGAGAATCGAGGCGCCGCCGAGCACGACGGCGGCGATGGCGGGCAGGAGATAGGCGTCGCCCATCGCCTGGGCGGCCTTGCTCGCATAGCCGGCGAGCAGCACGCCGCCGAACGCCGAGAGCCCGCCGGCGATCGCGAAGGCGATCAGCACGACGCGCTGGGTCGGCACGCCCGACAGATAGGCCGCGCGTTCGCGGTTGCCGATGCCGTAGACCGCGCGGCCGAAGGTCGTGCGGGTCAGCAGGAACACCATGGCGCCGCCGACCGCCGCCCAGACGAGGAGCGCGTTCGGCAGGCCGAACAGGACATCGCCGGTCGCGAGCGTGCGCATCGCCGCCGAGGAGGAATCCTGCGGCGAGAAGCCGCCGGTATGGACCACCATCAGCCCTTGCGCGACCGCATTGACCGCCAGCGTGACGATCATCGAGGGGATGCGCAGATAGGCGACGCCGATCCCGTTGGCGAGGCCGAGACCGACGCCGCACAGGATGCCGAAGGGAATCGCGATCGCCTGGCCCGTTGGCCCCCAGCCGGTTGCGGCGGTCGACATCATGCCGCCGACCGCGACCACCCAGGGCACGGACAGGTCGATCTGGCCGAGCAGGATCACCAGCATCATGCCGGTGGCGATGACGCCGAGGAAGGAGGCGACCTTGAGCTGCTGGAGCAGATATTCGGGCGACAGGAAACTCGTCGAATAGAGGCTGCCGAGGAACAGCAGCAGCGCGATGCAGCCGAACGCGGTCGCGACCGGCGGATCGATCCTGCGCCTGAGGGCGGCGGTCATCGTCATCGCGGTCATCGCGGCGGGCCTCATGCGAAGAGATCGAGACGGTTGCGGATCCGGAACAGCCGGACCGAGCCGAGGCAGACCGCCGCGAGCAGCACGACGCCCTGGAACAAGGGCTGCCACAGCGGATCGAGATCGAACACGAACAGGAGGTCGCCGATCGTGCGGAACATCAGGGCGCCGAACACGGCGCCGATCGCGCTGCCCGAGCCGCCAAACAGCGAGACGCCGCCGAGCACCACCGCGGCGATGGAGAACAGGGTGTAGGAGCCGCCGTTCGCCGACGACGCCTCGCCCGAGGCGGTGATGAAGGTGAGGAACAGGCCGCCGAGCGAGGCGACGAGGCCGGACAGCACATAGGCGAAGAACTTGGCCGCGCGCACCGGCACGCCCGACATATAGGCGGCGACCTCCGAGGAGCCGACCGCATAGGTCGCGCGGCCCAGTTGCGAGCGCCGGAACGGAACCCAGACGACCAGCACGACGGCGAGCAGCGCGACGAGGCTCGCCGGCACGACCCCGAACACCCGGCCGGTCAGCGCGTCGGACAGGCTGGAATCGACGTCGCCGCCCGGCACCGGGCGCATCGCCAGCGCGACGCCGAAATAGACGGCGCCGGTCGCGATCGTGGTGACGATCGGCTGCAGCCGTCCGTAGATGACGATCGCGCCGTTGACCGCCCCGCACAGCAGCCCGGTGGCGAGCACGCCGACGACGCCGAGGCCGACCATGACGGGCGAGCCGAGCACGATGAACGAGGCCAGGCAATTGGTCAGCACGAACACCGCGCCGACCGACAGATCGATGCCGGCGGTCAGCACGACGAAGGTCTGGGCGATCGCCACCAGGGCGAGCAGCACGCCCTTGTTGGCCGCGGTCTGCACGACATTGGCGGTGAAGCCGGCCGGGTGGTTGCCGGCGTAGACCGCGAACATCGCCAGGAAGAACAGAAAAGCGAGCAGCGTCCCGCGCTGCTCGGCGAGCCGATAGCGCCAGTCGCTCATGCGTCGACCGCCGGCTTGACCGTGGCGCCGCGGCTCGCCGGCGCGATGTTGAGCGCGCTGCTGATCAGCGCGCGCTCGGTGATCTCGGCGCCGGCGAGCTCGCGCTTGACCGCGCCGTCGTAGAGCACGAGCACCCGGTCGCAGCAGCCGATCAGTTCGTCGTAGTCGGTCGAATAGAACAGGATCGCCGCGCCGCTGGCGGCGAGCTTGCGCAGCAGCTGGTAGATTTCCGCCTTGGTGCCGACGTCGATGCCGCGGGTGGGATCGTTGAGCAGGATGATCCGCGGGGCGACCATCAGCCATTTGGCGATGACCACCTTCTGCTGGTTGCCGCCCGACAGCGCGCCGACCGGCAGCTCGGTTCCGGCGGTGCGGATGGCGAGCAGCTCGATCATCTCGCCGATGAGCTGGCGCTCCCTCTCGCGATCGACGATGCCGCCGGTCGAAATGCGGTCGAGCGCGGCGAAGGACAGGTTGACGCTCACCGACATCGGCAGCATCAGGCCCTCGGTCTTGCGGTCCTCGGGGATCAGCGCCATGCCGATCTTGCGCGACTTGGCCGCGCTCGGGCTCGCCACCCGGACCGGCGCGCCGTCGATCAGGATCTGCCCGGAGACGCCGCGCAGCACGCCGAACAGCGCGAGCAGAAGCTCGCGCTGGCCCTGTCCGTCGAGGCCGCCGAGCCCGACGACCTCGCCGGCGCGAACGGCGAGCGAAATGTCGTTGAGCCGCCCGGACCAGGACAGGCCGCGCGCCTCGAGCGCCGGCGGCCCCGCGCTGGCGGGCAGCGGCGGCTTCGGCGGGAACACGTGGCTGTATTCGCGCCCGATCATCAGCTCGACCACCTCGTCGTCGCTCATCGTCCCCGCGCGGTAGGTCGCGACGTTGCGCCCGTTGCGGAACACCGTGCAATCGTCGGCGAGTTCGGCGATCTCATGCATCCGGTGCGAAATGTAGAGCAGCGCGAGCCCCTGTTCGCGCAGCCGCTTGAGCACCACGAACACCTTGGCGACGTCGGCGGCGGTCAGCGCCGAGGTCGCCTCGTCGAGGATCAGCACGCGCGGCTCGCGCGCGAGCGCCTTGGCGATCTCGACCATCTGCCGGCGCGACAGCGGCAGGTCCTTGACCGGCGCCAGCGGGTGGACGTCCTCGGCGCCCGCCCGCGCGAGCGCCTGCTCGGCGATCCGGCGCTGCGCGCGCCGGTCGATCAGCCCGAACCTGCGCGGCGGATTGCTGATGCAGATGTTGTCGGCGACCGAGAGGTCGGGGATCAGCGACAGTTCCTGGAAGATGCAGACGATGCCGGCCTGGTTCGCCGCGGCGGGCGCGGCGAAGCGCACCTCCCGACCCTGGAGCGTCATGCGGCCCTCGTCGGGCGCGACGACGCCGGCCATGATCTTGATCAGCGTCGACTTGCCCGCGCCGTTCTCGCCGAGAACGGCGTGGATGCGACCCGCCTCGACCGTCAGGTCGGCCTTCTCCAGCGCCTTGACGCCGCCGTAGCGCTTCGAAACCCCTTCCATGCGGAACAGCGGGACGGCGGCCATGTCCATTGGTTTCCCCAAACGAAGGCGCCGCGGGAAATTCCTTCCCCGCGGCGCCGAGCGCGAGCGATGGGCTTACTTGTTGTCCTTGCTCTGGCCCATGATCTCCTGGGCGGTGAAGTTGATGTGGCAGGTCGGGAAGGAATTGCCGACGAAGAAATTGTCGGACTGGGCCGAATAATAGTCCTGGCCGTCCTTCAGGTTCGGATATTCCGCCTCGGCGAGCGGCAGCTTGATCGACTGCGGCACCACCTGCCCTTCCAGCGCGGCGATCGCGGTGTGGATCGCGACCGCGACCTGGGCCGGACCCGTGCCGCCCGAGGCGCATTTCAGGCCTTCGTCGCCGAGCTTGCCGCAGAACTTGCGGAAGCCGTTCTCGGTCTCGCCGCCGAACGGCACCAGCGGATGCTTGGCGTCGAGGATCGCCTGCACGACGCCGGTGTCGCCGCCCTGCGCGGTGATCCCGTCGAAGCGCTTCTGCACCGCGATCGCATCGGCGGTCGCCTTCTGCGCGGTCGGGTCGTCCCACTTGCCGACGACCTCGACGACGTCCCACTTCTTGTCCGACTTGGCGAGCGTCTCGTGGATGCCGTCGTGGCGGTCGCGGTCGACCGAGGTGCCGGCGACGCCGCGCACTTCGAGGATCTTGCCGCCGTTCGGCACGTTCTTGATCAGCCATTCCGCCCAGTAGACGCCCAGACCCTTCTGGTCGACGTCGACGTTGATCGCGTCCTCGGTGTCGAGAATGTTGTCGAACGCGACCAGGATGACGCCCGCATCGTTGGCGCGCTTGATCACCGGCTTGAAGGCGGAGGGATTCTGGGCGTTGACGACGATCGCGTCGAAGCCGGAATCGATGAAGTTGTTGATCGCGGCGATCTGCGCGGCGACGTCCTCGCCGGTCGAGACGACCTTGAATTCCTTCAGCTTGGCGGCGACGTCGGGCTGCGCCGCATAGGCCTTGGCGGTCTGGATCATCTGGATGCGCCAGGTGTTGGCGATGAAGCCGTTGGCGAGCGCGATCCGGAACGGGCCCTTCTTGGCGGGATACTGGAAGAACTTGGTCTGGGGCGTCCAGGGCGCAAAGCAGCCGGGATCGGCCGAGGGGCCCGATACGATCGCCGGGCCCGCCGAAGCAGGCATGGATTGGAAGACGCAGGCGGCCGTCAAGGCTCCGGCGACGGCGGCGGCGCGACGCAGATATGGCTTGCGATTCACGATTTCCCTCCCTCTTGATCGGTTCCTCGACCGTTGGTCCAACGACGGAAACCTCGCCCTCCCCCTATGCTTCGGGACGGAGCGGGCATAGTGGTATACCGGTTCAAAATCCGGCGCAAGGGCGGGATCGAAGGGGGGAGCGGGCCGATGAGCATGGCGCGGAAGGCCTCGGCGTCCGAGGACAAGGGTTTGCGCGCCGCCGTGGCGATCGACCGGGGGCGCAGCGTCCCGCCGCAGGTCTACGACCTCCTGCGCGAGCGAATCCTCACCATGGAGCTCGAGCCCGGCGAATCGATCAACGAGCGCCGGCTCGCCGACTGGCTCGGCGTATCGCGCACGCCGATCCGCGAGGCGATCAACCGCCTGTCCGCCAACGGGCTCATCGCGATCGTGCCCAATGTCGGCACTTCGGTCTCGCTGATCAACGCCGACAAGGTCAGGGAGTTCAACCTGATCCGGACCAGCCTGGAATCGCTGATCGTCCGTCTGGCGGCCGAGCGGTTCGACGAGCGGGGCGAGACGATCCTGCTCGGCCTGATCGAGCGCCAGGTCGAGACGACCCGCGCGCCCAAGCTGGTCGAAAACATCCTCGTCGACACCGAGTTTCACCGCGCGATCGCCGGAATCGCCGGGCTCTCCGCGACCTGGGCGATCCTGCAGCACGTGATGGACGAGATCTTGCGCGTGCGCCATCTCTCGGTGCGCCGGCCGCGCCCGCTGACCGAGCCGATCGCCGAACATCGCGCGATCGTCGCCGCGCTGCGCACGAAAGATCCCGAGCGATCCGATCGCGCGATGAAGGCCCATCTCGACGCCTCGGCGCACCGAATTCTCGAGGCGCTCGCACAATATCCCGGCTACCTGGAACATCGCACGTGACGACGGCCGCGCGCCGGCGGGTGTCACCGCGCTGCAACAGGGCGCCGCGAAAGCGGCGGCGCTAGAGATTCCCCGCGATTTTGCCGCCGATTTCGGCTATCGGAGTGCGGATTCGCGATCGCGCTGGATTCGCGGATCGGCTCGGCGCCCGGCGCCAGGAGGCACGGATGAACAAGATTCGACATACCGTCCGGCCCGCCTCCCGCGCCCTGTACCGGCTCGTCGCCACGGCCCCGCGCCGATGAGCGAAGCGATTTCCGGCCTGAGCGCTCGCTGAAGCCGCCGCGCCGCGCCTGAACGGCGCCGTTCCGCGCGAACGCCTGCGCGAAATCACGATCGAGCCTTTTGCGGCGCGCCCCGCCGGAGCGCCGCGTCCCGCCGCCGCCGAGGCGGCCCGCAACCATTGCGTGGGAAACCCGACCCATGTTCCGCTTGTTCGAATCCCTGATCGACCCCTTCCGCGCGCATGACGAATCCATGCCGCCGGCGACCCTCGTCGGCTTCTACTGGCGCTATTGCCGGCAGGTCTGGCCGGTCATCGCCTGCCTGATGGCGATCGGCCTCGTCGTGTCGCTGATCGAGGTCTCGATGATGCGATTCATCGGCGCGCTCGTCGACATGCTGCGCGCGACCAGCCCGCAACAGGTCCTCCACGACTACGGCGCCAGCTTCGCGATCATGGGCGCCGTCGTGCTGGTCGCGCGTCCGCTGGCCGGGCTCCTGCACGATCTCCTGACCCAGCAGGCGATCGCGCCGGGCCTGACCAACCTCGTGCGCTGGCAGGCGCATCGCTACGTCCTGCGCCAGTCGCTGAACTATTTCGCCAATGATTTCGCCGGCCGCATCGCATCCAACATCGTGCAGACCGGCCCCTCGATCCGGGAATCGGTCGTGCAGGCGATCGACGCCCTGTGGTTCGTCGCGATCTTCTCGGTCAGCGCGCTGGTGATATTCGCGCAGGCCGACTGGCGCCTCGCCTGTCCGCTGGCGCTGTGGATTGTCGGCTATGTCGGCGCGCTCGGCTATTTCGTGCCGCAGGTTCGCCGGCGGTCGGAGGATCTCGCCCACCGGCGCGCGACCGTCACTGGCCGGATCGTCGACAGCTACGCCAACGTCCAGACCGTCAAGCTGTTCGCCCATCTCGAACGGGAGGACAAGCACGCCCGCGAGGCGCTCGCCGACCATCTCGGCTCGTTCCAGCGCCAGACGCGGCTGATCACCGCGCTGAACGCGACGGTGTCGGTCCTCAACAGCGTGCTGATCGTCGCCTCGGGCAGCCTGGCGATCTGGCTGTGGATGCGCGGCGCGGTGACGCTCGGCGACATTGCGCTGGCCTCCGGCCTGGCGATCCGCATCGCCAACATGTCGGGCTGGATCATGTGGGTTTCGATCGGCATTTTCGACAATGTCGGGCAGGTCCAGGAGGGCATGCGGACGATCGCGCGGCCGCACGCGCTCGTCGACGCCCCCGGCGCGCCGGCGCTCGTCGCCGCGCGCGGCGCGATCCGGTTCGAGAACGTGCGTTTCCACTACGGCAAGGAGGGCGGGGTGATCGACGACCTCTCGTTCGCGATCGCGCCGGGCGAGAAGGTGGGGCTGGTCGGCCGGTCGGGCGCGGGCAAGTCGACGCTGGTCAACCTGCTGTTGCGGTTCTGGGACGTCGAGGCGGGCCGGATCCTGATCGACGGCCAGGACATCGCCGGGGTGAGCCAGGACAGCCTGCGCCAGCAGATCGGCATGGTCACCCAGGAGACCTCGCTGCTGCATCGCTCGGTCGCCGAGAACATACTCTACGGCCGGCCCGAGGCCTCGATGGCGGCGGTGGTCGCGGCGGCGCGCCAGGCCCATGCCGACGCGTTCATCCGCGAGCTCGCCGATCCCTTCGGCCGCGGCGGCTATGACGCTGAGGTCGGCGAACGCGGCGTCAAGCTGTCGGGCGGCCAGCGCCAGCGCATCGCGATCGCCCGCGTGCTGCTCAAGAACGCGCCGATCCTGGTGCTCGACGAGGCGACCTCGGCGCTCGATTCCGAGGTCGAGGCGGCGATCCAGGAGAGCCTCTATGCGCTGATGGAGGGCAAGACGGTGATCGCGATCGCCCATCGGCTGTCGACGATCGCGGCGATGGACCGGCTCATCGTGCTCGACAAGGGCGCGATCGTCGAGACCGGCTCGCACGGCGAACTCATCGCCCGCGACGGCCTCTACGCTGCGCTGTGGCGGCGCCAGTCGGGCGGGTTCCTCAGGATGGACGCGGCGTGAGCGGTAGAGGCCGGCGCCGCTGGAGGCGCGGGCGCCGGCCGCGGCCGCCGCCGCCGCCGCGCCGCCCGAGCAACCCTGGCGTGCTTGCGCGGGACGCGGTCGGCGCCCGCGTGTACATCCGGGCCCCGCCCGCCCTTGTCCCCTGCCCCCGATCGCGCGATCATCGGCGCCGAGGACGCCGCCGCGCGCGGACGGCGCCGGAGCCGGGAGCGAAACGTGACCATCGTCGACACCCATGTCCATCTCATCTACCGCGGCCTGCTGCGCTATCCCTGGCTCGCCGGCGCGCCGCATCTCCAGCAGGATTTTCCGCTCGAACGCTACCAGAGCGAGGCGCGCCGGTGCGGGATCGGCGCCGCGCTGCACATGGAGGTCGACGTCGACGAGGCCGACATCGAGACCGAAACCAGCAATGTTAAGGGGCTCGCCGCCGCGCCCGGCGGGCTGCTGCGCGGCGCGATCAGCGCCTGCCGGCCGGAGAGGGCCGATTTCCCCGCCTTCCTCGAACGCGCGCTCGCCGATCCCTTCGTCAAGGGCTTCCGCCGCATCCTCCACCAGGCGCCGGACTCGTTGAGCGAATCCGCGCTGTTCCGCGCCAATGTCGCGCGGCTCGGCGGCCGCGGCCGCCCGTTCGACCTCTGCGTGCTGCCGCACCAGATCGGCCGGGCGATCACGCTCGCCGATCTCTGCCCCGACGTCCAGTTCGTGCTCGACCATTGCGGCGTCCCGGCGATCAAGGACCGCGCCGAGCATCCCTGGCGCGCCCACATCGCCGACATCGCGCGCCGTCCCAATGTCGTGGTGAAAATCTCCGGCGTCGTCGCCTATGCCGAGCCTGCGAGCTGGACGCTCGACGACATCAGACCCTATGTCGAGCATGCGATCGCGAGCTTCGGCTGGGACCGCGTGGTCTGGGGCAGCGACTGGCCGGTCTGCACGCTGGGCGCCTCGCTGTCGACCTGGGTCGCCGCGACGCGCGCGCTGATCGAGGGCGCGAGCGCGCGGGAGCGCGGGCGGCTGCTGGAGGGCAATGCGCGGCGGGTGTGGCGGCTCGACGAGGCGGGCGGGGCCCGATGACGATCTCCACGCGGCGGGGCTCGCCCGGCGGCCTGCGGGGGTGATCTGGCCGAACGACCAGCGACCGGCCGATGTCCTAGCAGGCCGTCCTCGTATTCCTGGGGTTGGCCGTCTCGCCGAGAACGGCGGAGGCGCTGCCGGTCAGCGCCTCGCGCTCCGGCAGGGGATGGCGGCGGGGTGAGATTCGAACGCGCGGCGAGCTTGCGCCCAAGCGGTTCTCGAGACCGCTGCGTTGAAGCCGCTCGGCCCCCTCCATACCCGGCGCCGACCCGCCGCGCCTGTCCTTCGTCGGCGCGTCGCGCTATGCTTCGTTGGGATGCTTCGGCGGCGGGCGAAAGTCCATGCCGGCTGCGCGCCGGCCTTCCGCGATGGTGCGCAAGGTCCGCAACCAATCGGACGCCGCGCGGTTTTCGGGGCAAACAGGAGGGCTGTCGTGGCGCGTTTGTGCATCGCTTCGATCGTGATCCTCGGGCTCGCGGCGCCCGCGGCGGCGGAACCGGCCTGGGTGCTCCGGAGCAGGCACGGCGCGCAGCGCCATCCGGCCGGCGACGTCGTGGTCCGCACCGGCGCGCGCGTCCCGCTCGGCAATCCCTATGCGCATGGCGGCTGGACGCAGACGCTGCCGGACTCCTGCGTCATCGCCGGCGCCGGCAGCGCCGGGCCCAATGCGTCGACCCGGTGCGGTGCCGAAGGGGGCGAGTGACCGCGGCGGCGCCTTCGCGCAGGCCAGAGGTGAAGCGATATGACGAAGGCTTTGAGTAGGGCGGCGCGCGACGCGCCTGCGGCGACGGATTGGCGAGGGACCGACGCCACGACGCCTGTTTTCCGTGACGCGCCCGGCTTTGCCTTTTCCATGCGCCGCGCCGTGGTTCTCCCTATGATCCGTTCAATCTGGCTCGCCGCCCGAGCAGCGGTCTCTGACTGAATGGGTTGCATTTCAGCCCATCGCGCGGGGCCACGCCGCCGGGCCGCCGTCAAGTCGGACGATTGCTCCGCGATTCGCCTTGACTTGACGGTGAGCACGGCGATGGCGCCGCGGCGGGAGGGGAGTAGACGCATTCGCGTCGCCTCGGAGGACGGACCGATGCGGCAAAGCCGGCCCGCATCACGGCCGCCGCGCCGCGATCGTCAGCGTTCGGCTCCTGCCGCCGTCGTCCGCCGGCCCCTTGCGAGTCGTGACGACGCGGATCGCATCCCCGTCTATGCGGACTTCGCCGTCCCAGCGGTCGCCGAGCGCGATGGTGCGCAGATTGGTCAGCACGATGCGCCGGCGCGGCTTGCCGTCGCCGTCGAAGGCGCGGGCTTGGCCGAGCTCGAGGATATGCAGGCTGATGAAGTCGCCCGAGCCGCCGCCGCTGAACGAGGCGAGCGCGACCAGCAGGCCGTTCGCGGTCGCGCCGCGATAATCGTAGCCGGTGTCCTCGGGCGGGTGGCCAGGCGAGACCTTCCGCTGGACGACCCAGCGGCCGCGCCGTTCGATCGCGTCGGCGTAGAGGTTGCTGCCGATGGAGGCCTCGACATCGACGGTCAGCCAGATCGGCGCGGAATCGGCGAGGTCGCCGTCGCCGAAATCCCGGAAGATCTCGGGCGGAATTAGCTTGCCGTCGAAGGTGAAGGCGCGGCGGACCTCGGCGATCATCGCCTTCTGCCGGACCTCGTCGGCCCAGGCGGGAGGCGCGAGCGAGGCAGCGAGAAGGGCGAAGGCGGCGAGGCCGCGCGACGCGCGGGCGCGGCGTTTCCCGGCCGCGGTTTCCTCCTCCAGCCGCCGCGCCATGGCTTCCCGCGTGATCCGCCGCATGGCGGTCCGTTACGGAATGCTCGCCCGCGCCTCCGCCCTACCCCGCCAGATACGGCGCCAGCAGCGCCAGATCCGCCGGCCCCAGCCGGTCCTTGGCGGTCCAGGCCTGGTGCCAGTAGGGATAGAGCAGCGTCGGCTGGCTGACCGCGTCGAGCCGCGCGCGCTCTTCGGGCGTGAGTTTCAGTTCGGCGGCGCCGAGATTGTCCTGGATCTGCGCGACCGTGCGGCCGCCGACGATCGCCGAGGTGACCCCGGGCCGGCCGAGCAGCCAGGCGAGCGCGACTTGCGCGCCCGAAACGCCGCGGCCGTCGGCGACCGCGACCAGCGCGTCGACCACGTCCCACAGCTTGGCCTCGTCGTGGATCGGCGGCTCCTTCCAGCCGGCGAACTGGCGCGTACCCTCCGGGGTCTTCTGGTTGCGCCGGTGCTTGCCCGACAGCAGGCCGCCGGCGATCGGGCTCCAGACCAGCACGCCGAGCTTCTGGTCGAGCGCGATCGGGATCAGCTCGTATTCGGCCTCGCGCGCCTGCAGCGTGTAATGGATCTGCTGCGACACGAAGGGGACGCGGCCGTCGCGGCGGGCGACCTCCATCGCCTTCATCACGTGCCAGCCGGAAAAATTCGAGCAGCCGACGTAGCGGACCTTGCCGGCGCGCACGAGCGAATCGAGCGCCTCCATCGTCTCCTCGAGCGGGGTCAGCCCGTCCCATTGATGGACCTGGTAGAGGTCGATGACGTCGGCGCGCAGCCGCTTCAGGCTCGCCTCGCAGGCGCGGATGAGGTGCCAGCGCGACAGGCCGCGGTCGTTGGGGCCATCGCCCATCGGAAAGCGCGCCTTGGTCGCGATCAGCAGGCCGCCCTTGCGCCGCCCATCGAGGATCTCGCCGATGACCTGCTCGGCGGCGCCGCCGGAATAGACGTCGGCGGTGTCGATCAGGTTGACGCCGGCCTCGACCGCCATGTCGATCATCCGCCGGGCGTCGGCGAGGCCGACATTGCCGACCCTGGCGAAGCCGCCGGCGCCGCCGATCGTCATCGTGCCGAGCGTCAGCGCCGAGACCTTCAGCCCGGAATTGCCGAGTTGCCGATATTCCATCCTGCCCTCCCCGCCCGGCGCTCAGGCCGGATTGATCGTCGCGATCGACCGCAGCAGGGTCGCGCGCGCCGTATTCATATGCGCACGGCAGCGCGCCATCGCCAGTTCCGGATCGCGACGCTTCAGCGCGTCGATATAGGCGAGGTGCTCGTCGATCGCCACGCCGTGGCGCTCCTTTTCGCCGATCTTGCTCCATTGGTAGTGATAGTGGAAGATCATCGAGATTAGCGTGTAGAAATTGACCATGAACCGGTTGCGCGAGACGTCGTTGACGAGCCGGTGGAAACGTTCGTCGAGCGCGGAGAAATCGGGGTGGCGGTTCTCGATTTCGCGCTTCAGCAGCAGGTGGTCGCGCTGGATCGAATCGAGCGCGCGCCAGGCGCCGTCGCCCTCGGGCAGTTCGACGAAGCGCTGCACCGAGCGCAGTTCGAACAATTCGCGCACCTCCGACAGTTCGAGCGCGAATTCCTTGGTGAACCCCTTGACGATCCAGCTGCCGCTGGGGCGGCGCTCGAGCAGGCCGAACTGCGAGAATCCGTTGAGAAATTCGCGGATCGCCGACCGCGATGCGCCGAACTGGCGGGCGAGCTCGAGGCTGTTGATCTGCTGGCCCGGCCGGCAGTCGCCGTGCAGGATCCATTGCATGAACCGCTTCTCGACGCGGTCGCTGACCTCCTGGGTTTCGATCGCAGGGTAATAATCGGCGGCGGCCGGGCGGCGGCGGACGATCTTCTCGCGGCCGTCGAGGGCGATCAGCTCGCGTGCGCCGAGCGCGGCGAGCGCGGCGCGGACCGTCGTCCGGCTGACGTCGAGCGCGGCCGCCAGCCGCGGCTCCGAGCCGAGATCGGCGCCGACCGGCCGCTCGGCGATCAGGTCGAGGCAGGCGTTGAACGTCCGCTTGAAGATCGCATTGGTCTTCACCGCCACGCTCCCGGCGCGCCGCCGCGGCCGATCCGGCGGCGCCGGGGCGGGCGATGCGCCGGTCGGACTCGGCCGAATTGGGTTGACAGGGGGGCGCGGCGAATGATCATGGCGTCGGATTCGAACCCAATCGCAGTCCAAGGGCTATCTTCCGGAGCGAATCGATGCTGAAGGCGGTCGGGCCGAAGGTCGCCTTTCCCATCAGTCCGGCGATCGTCGCCGGCGACCTGTTCTTCGCCACCACGCTTCCCGTCGATCTCCTGACCGGCAATTTCGTCAACGGCGCGATCGAAGTCCAGACCCGCCAGGTGCTCGCCAATCTCGAATCGCTGCTGAAGCAGGCGGGCGGCGGCCTCGCCGATGTCGCCCAGATCACCTTCTACCTCACCGACGCCAAGGACGTGCCGGGCATGAACAGGGCCTATGGCGAGTTCTTCACCAAGGAGCCCTATCCGAGCCGCGCCACCGTGGTCGTGCGCGAACTGGTCGGGCCGACGGGCATGCGGGTCGAGGCGATCGCGCAGGCCTGTCTGAAGACCGGCTGAGGCGCGCCCGGGCGGCATCTGCGGGCGAGGCCGCGAAAGCCGCGGCTGGCCTGTTTTCATCCCACGCTTTTTGCGCATAAAAAACAACTTGACTTGGCCCGCGAACTTTCCCTTTTATCCAGAAGAAACAAAGCGATATTCGAGGGTGTAATGACGGGGCGGGTCGACCGGAACGGCCGTTTTCGCGCGGGTTCGCGCGCCGTGGTCGCAGCGCCGGCGCGAGGGCGCCGCCGATGAGGGCGTTGCTGTGCGGCGCGCCCGGCGCGCTCTCGATCGTCGAGCGGCCGATCCCCGAGCCCGGACCGGGCGAGGCGCGGGTGCGGCTGCGCCGGGCGGGCGTGTGCGGCACCGACCTCCACATTTTCGAGGGCACCCAGCCCTATTTCGCCTATCCCAGAATCATCGGCCATGAACTGGCCGGCGAGATCGACGCGGTCGGTCCGGCGAGCCGGCTCGCGCCCGGCGGGCGGGTCGCGATCATCCCCTATCTGGCCTGCGGATTCTGCGTCGCCTGCCGGCGCGGCCGGACCAATTGCTGCCAGCGGCTGGAGGTGCTCGGCGTCCATGTCGACGGCGGCATGGCCGACTATGTCTGCGTGCCCGAAGCCAATCTCATGCCGGCCGACGACCTCGGCCTCGACGAGGCGGCGATGGCCGAATTCCTCGCCATCGGCGCCCATGCGGTCCGCCGCGGCGGCGTCGGCGCCGGCGACCGCGTGCTCGTCACCGGGGCCGGACCGATCGGCATCGCCTGCATGATTTTCGCCAGGCTCGCCGGCGCGGTCGTCACCGCGCTCGACACCCGCGCCGACCGGCTCGACTTCTGCCGGCGCGAGATCGGCGCCGATCATGCCGCGCGGGCCGACGCGGACGCCAGAAGCGCTCTGTCGGACGTCACGTCCGGCGATTTCTTCGATTGCGTGTTCGACGCGACCGGCAATGCGGCGGCGATGAACGCCGGCTTCGACTATGTCGCGCACGGCGGTTCCTATGTGCTGGTCGGCATCGTGCGCGACACGATCGCCTTCGCCGATCCCGAATTCCACAAGCGCGAGACGACGCTGCTGGGCAGCCGCAACGCGACGCGCGAGGATTTCGAGGCGGTGTTCGCGGCGCTGCGCGGCGGGCGGGTTCCGGCACGCGCGCTCGCCACCCATCGCGCGCGCCTCGACGACGCCCCCGCCCTGTTCCCGGTCTGGATCACCCCCGCGGCGGGCGTGATCAAGGCGATCATCGAAATCTAGGCTCGGCGATGACCTTCCCCATCCTCCAGTTCGGGACCAGCCGCTTCCTCCAGGCCCATGCCGACCTGTTCGTCAGCGAGGCGCTGAGCCGGGGCGAGGCGGCGGGACGGATCGCGGTCGTCCAGACCACCGCCTCCGCCGACAGCCGCCGGCGGCTCGCCGTGTTCGCCGAGGGCCGGCCGTACCAGGTCCATGTCCGCGGGCTCGCGGAGGGGCGGACCATCGACCAGTGGATCGCGGTTTCGAGCATCGGCGCCGGGCTCGACGCCAACAGCCAATGGGGCGAAGTCGAGCGCCTGTTCGTCGAGGAGGCGCGCTGGATCGTCTCCAACACCGGCGACCGCGGCTATGAGCTCGATCCCGGCGACCGGCCCGACGGCGCGATCCCGCGGGCGTTTCCGGCCAAGCTGACGCGGCTGCTGCTCGCGCGCTGGCGCGCCGGCCGCGCGCCGCCGACCCTGCTGCCGTGCGAGCTGATCGTCGGCAACGGCGACCGCCTGAGGGCGGTCGTGCTCGAGCTCGCCGATTCCTGGGGCCTCGACGGCGCGTTCCGCCGCTGGGCGGGCGAGGACTGCCTGTGGGTCAATTCGCTCGTCGACCGCATCGTCTCCGAGCCGCTGGAGCCGGCGGGCGCGGTCGCCGAGCCCTATGCTCTATGGGCGGTCGAGCGCCGGCCGGGGCTGGAAATGCCCTGCGCGCATCCCGCCATCGTCCTCACCGACGATCTGGCGCGCTACGAGCGGCTGAAGCTGTTCATCCTCAATCTCGGCCATAGCTGGCTCGCCGAGGGCTGGGCCGCGCGGGGCGCCGACGGCGCCGCGACGGTGCGGGCGCTGCTCGCCGACGCTGCGGTCAGGGACGATCTGAACGATCTCTACGACCGCGAGGTCCTGCCGGTGTTCGCCGCCATCGGCCTCGGGCTGGAGGCGCAGAGCTACCGCGCCTCGGTGCTCGAGCGGTTCATGAACCCGTTCCTCGATCATTATCTCGCCGACATCCACACCAATCACGCGGCCAAGAAGCGCCGCCGGTTCGGCGGACTGATCGAACTTCGCACTGCGCGCGGCCTCGCCCTGCCGCAACCCCGCCTGGAGGCGGCCCTCGCCGCCGCCGGATGACCTGAAGTCGTCCCAAGAAGCATGGTCCGGCCAACCGGATCCACGATTGATCAATAGACGAGCCGACCCGCTCGACACAGGAGGAACCATGAAGAAGCTCATCATCGCCGCCGCCGCGCTCGCCACGGCCGCCGCGTTCCACGCGCCGGCGTTCGCCGCCGAGCCGACCATTCCGATCATCGTCAAGGACACGACCTCGTT
>JBEKEI010000097.1:0-18303 GCA_050013915.1 Roseiarcus sp. | reverse complement strand
CCCTTCTGCCGCCCGTAGCCCTTGACCTCTGTGACCGTCAGTCCGTGCACGCCGATGGAGGTGAGCGCGTCGCGCACCTCCTCGAGCTTGAACGGCTTGATTACTGCCATGACTATTTTCATGTGCCTCATCCCAGCTTGGCGGGTCCCCGGGACCAAACCGACGGCCCAATCCCCCGCGCGATGTCCGCCGGACGCCAATGTCGCCCCGCTCCCGGCTTGCTTAACAAGCCTCGTGCCAACACCGGATTCTCCGCCGTCGGTCGATGAATCGTCTATGATTCCGCTGGGAAGACGCCAACAGCCGGACTGCGGGCCGGCGTTACTGGCAAAAAATTAGGCGCCTACAAAACGATCAGGCGCCGATCGTCGTGCGCCGGCGGATCAGCCCCTCCTGGGCGACGCTCGCGACCAGCGCGCCCTCGCGCGAATAGAGCAGCCCGCGGGTCAGGCCGCGCGAGCCGCCGGCGTTCGGGCTGTCCTGGGCGTAGAGCAGCCATTCGTCCGCCCGGCACGGGCGGTGGAACCACAGGGCGTGGTCGAGGCTCGCGACCTGGAATTCCGGGTCGGAGACGCTGAAGCCGTGAGCGGCGAGCGCGGTGTCGAGCAGCGTCATGTCGGACAGGAAGGCGAGCGCGGCGCGATGGATGGCGGGATCGTCGGGCAGGCGGCCGGCGATGCGAATCCACAGCGACTGCCTCGGCTCTCTGGGGACGCCGCGCGCGCCCGGCGCAAACCGCGACAGATCGAGCGGGCGGATCTCGATCGGACGAATCCGGTCGGCGAAGCCCTGCAGCCGCTCCCTCGTCCTCGCGTCGGCGAATTTCACGAGGCCCGCTGGATCGGGCAGCGTGTCGGGATCGGGCGCGTCCGGCGCGGGAAAGGAATGCTCGACGCCATCCTCCTCGACCTGGAACGACGCCGACAGCGAGAAGATCGCCTTGCCGTGCTGGATCGCGTTGACCCGCCGGGTCGTGAAGCTGCGGCCGTCGCGGATGCGGTCGACCTCGAACACGATCGGCACGCGCGGATCGCCGCCGAGCATGAAATAGCCGTGGAGGGAGTGAGGCGCGCGGCCTTCGACGGTGCGCGCGGCGGCGACCAGCGCCTGCGCGATCACCTGGCCGCCGAACACCCGCTTCCAGCTGTCCTGCGGCGACCGGCCACGAAAGATGTCGACCTCGATGGTTTCGAGATCGAGGCGGTCGACCAGATCGGCTGACGTGGCGGGCATGGGGCTCCCCGGGGTTTCGACGTGCGGGGAAAGTGACGGGCGCGGGCCGCCGGCGTCAAGGGCGCCGGCCGTCCCGAACTCACTCGCCATACGGCGCCCAGACGTTCTTGACCTGGGTCGCGCGGCGCAGGAATGCGCGGCCCTGGGCGCCGGCGGACGACCAGTCGCGCGCCCGGCCGCCGTCGGTCCATGTCGCCTTCAGGTTGCTCGCCGACGCCGCCTCGACCATGGCGGCGCCCGCCGGCGTTCCGCAGTGCCACAGTGCGTCGACGCCTTCGTGCTCGGCGAGCGTCCGCGCGAGGGAGTCTGATTCGCCGGTGACGATGTTGACGACGCCGGCCGGCACGTCGCTGGTCTCCAGAACCTGGTAGAAATCGGTCGCGGCGAGCGGGTGGATCGCGGAGGGGACGACGACGACCCGGTTGCCCATCGCGATCGCGGGGACGACCAGCGAGACGAAGCCGAGCAGCGGCGCCTCGTCGGGACAGACGATCCCCATGATCCCCCACGGCTCGTTCATCGCCAACGTGATGTGGCGCGCGCGGGTGGCGTGGACGGCGCCGTCGAACTTGTCGGAAAAGCCTGCATAGAAGAAGGTCCGGCGGATCGCGGCCTCCACCTCCTCGCGCGCTTGCGCTTCGCCGGCCCCGGTCATCGCCTCGAGCCGGGCGGCGAATTCGGCGGCGCGCGCGTCGAGGTTCTCGGCGAGATAGAACAGGATCTGCGCGCGGTTGTGCCCGGTCGCGGCGCCCCAGGACGAAGCCTTGCCGGCGGCCTCGACCGCGTTGCGGATATCCTTGCGGTTGCCGAGGCCCGCCAGCCCGATGGTCACGCCGCGCGGATCGGCGACCGCGTAGGAATAGCCCGCGTCGGGCCGCGCCTGCTTGCCGCCGACGAACAGCTTGGCCGTCCGATCGATCCCGACCCTGGCGTCGCCCGGGGCGCTGGCGCCGGGCAGCGCGGAGAGCGCCGCCGCGCGCCGCGTGTCGCCCGGCTCTGCGGGCCTGGCCGGCGCCAGATACTCGCCCATGCCCTCGCGGCCGCCTTCGCGGCCGAAGCCGCTCTCGCGATAGCCGCCGAAGCCGGCGGCGGCGTCGAACTGATTGGTGCAATTGATCCAGACGACGCCCGCCTTGATTTGGGCGGCGACCTCGAGCGTCCGGTTGACGTTCTCCGACCACACCGAGGCGGCGAGGCCGTAGCGCGTGTTGTTGGCGAGCGCGACCGCCTCGTCGGGGGTGCGGAAGGTCATCGCGACGAGCACGGGGCCGAAAATCTCGACCTCGGCGAGCATCGAGGCGGGCTCGACGTCGGTCACCAGCGTCGGCGGGTAGAAGCAGCCCTGCGCCGGCAGCGCGGCCTCGGGCCGCCAGACCGTCGCGCCGTCACGCGCGCCCTGATCGACCAGCCTCGCGATCCGCTCGAGCTGGACGGGTGCGACGATCGCGCCGATGTCGGTCGACTTATCAAGGGGATCGCCGACGCGCAGATGCGCCATCCGCGCGCGCAGCTTGGCGTAGAAGCGCTCGGCGATCGCCTCCTGCACGAGCAGCCGCGAGCCCGCGCAGCACACCTGGCCCTGGTTGAACCAGATCGCGTCGACGACGCCCTCGACCGCGCTGTCGAGATCGGCGTCCTCGAACACCACGAACGGCGACTTGCCGCCGAGCTCGAGCGAAAGCTTCTTGCCCGTGCCGGCGGTCGCCTTGCGGATCAGCCGGCCGACCTCGGTCGAGCCGGTGAACGCGATCTTGTCGACGCCGGCATGGGCGACCAGCGCCGCGCCCGGCGCGCCGTCGCCGGTCACGATGTTGACGACCCCGGGCGGCAGAGCGACCTCGCGGCAGATTTCGGCGAAGGCGAGCGCGGTCAGCGGGGTGAATTCGGCGGGCTTCAGCACGACCGTATTGCCCGCGGCGAGCGCAGGCGCGATCTTCCAGGCGAGCATCAGCAGCGGGAAATTCCAGGGGATGATCTGGCCGCAGACGCCGAGCGGACCCTCGCCGGGAAACTCGGTCTCGATCAGTTCGGCCCAGCCGGCGTGGTGATAGAAGTGGCGCGCGACCAGCGGCACGTCGAGATCGCGCGATTCGCGGATCGGCTTGCCGTTGTCCATGCTCTCGAGCACGGCGAGGAAGCGCTCGCGCTGCTGGATGTGGCGGGCGAGCGCATAGAGATGGCGCGCGCGCAAGTGTCCCGGCGTCGCCGACCACGACGCGAAGGCGCGTCGCGCCGCGCCGACCGCCGCGTCGATGTCGGCGTCGGTCCCCTGGGTCGCCCGGGCGAGCGGCTTGCCGGTCGCGGGATTGGCGACCTCGAACAGCGACCCCGGCGCGGTGAAGGCGCCGTCGATGAAATGGCCGAAGCCGCCGGCGTGCGAAGCCAGCCAGGCGAGGACATGGTCGGCGCTCTCCGGCGAGGGGCCGTAGTCCATCGTGCGCAGTATGTCCCTGATCTTTCCCATTTCGTCCTCAGGCCATCGCGTGGCGGGTGGAGGCGGAGTAATGGCCGGTGGCGTAGTGATCGAGCTGGCGCTCGATGTCGTTGAGCAGCGTGCTCGCGCCGATGCGGAACAGGTCGGGCCGCAGCCAGCGGTCGCCGAGTTCCTCCTTGATCAGGAACAGCCAGTTCAGCGCGTCCTTGGCGGTGCGCAGGCCGCCCGCCGGCTTGAAGCCGATTTCATGGCCGGTCAGCGCGCCATAGTCGCGCAGCGCGCGCAGCATGACGAGGCTGACCGGCATGGTCGCGTTGACCTCCTCCTTGCCGGTCGAGGTCTTGATGAAATCGGCGCCCGCCTGCATCGCGACCATGCTCGCGGCATAGACGTTGCGCAGGGTCTTCAGATCGCCGGTGCCGAGGATCGCCTTGAGATGGGCGGCGCCGCAGGCCTCGCGCATCGCCTTGACCTCGTCGTAGAGCGCGGCCCATTCGCGGTTGAGCACGTGGGCGCGGGTGATGACGATGTCGATCTCGCGCGCGCCTTGGCCGACCGCATAGGCGATCTCGGCGAGCCGCTGCTTCAGCGGCGTCAGGCCGGCGGGAAAGCCGGTGGCGACCGAGGCGACCGGAATTCCCGAGCCTTCGAGAGCCTTCACCGCGGGCGCGACCATCGTCGGATAGACGCAGACCGCCGCGACCGTCGGCGGATCGTCGGAAAGATCGAGCGCGGCGACGAGCTCGTCGCTCAGCGGCCGGCGCGCCTTGGCGCACAGCCGGCGCACCCGCCCCGGCGTGTCGTCGCCCGCCAGCGTCGTGAGGTCGATGCAGGTCAGCGCCCTGACGAGCCAGGCGGCCTGAAATTCCTTCTTGACCGAGCGGCGCGCGGCCAGGCTCGCCGTGCGCCGTTCGACCGCGCTGAGATTGACGCCGACGCCCTCGAACCAGGACGGATCGAGCGGCGCGCCCGGATTGCGCGCGACGTCATCGCCCGAAAGGGCGCTCTGGCTGCGGTCGTCCATGGCTTTCGTCCTCAGGCGCCGGCGCTTTCCGACGCGATTCTTCCACAGAAATCGTCGAATTCCGCCTCGCTCGCATAGGCCTTCTGGGTGCCGCGGCGGGTGATCGAATCGGCGGCGTAGCGCACCGCCTTGTTCAACGCCGCGTCGAGCCCGGCGCCGGCGACGTAATAGCGCGCAAAGCTGCCGACGAAGGCGTCGCCGGCGCCGGTGGTGTCGACCGGCGTCACCCGCACCGGCGCGATCCGGCGCGCGCCGTCCGCGGTGAGCAGCATCGCGCCGCGCGCGCCCATCGTCACGATGACGGTCGCGATCCCCTTGGCCATCAGGCTGCGCGCCGCCGTCTCGATCTCGGCCTCGCTGCCGACCGGGAGGCCGGACAGGATCGCGAGCTCGGTCTCGTTGGGCACGAGGAAGGTCGCGTCGCGGATGCGCTCGGGATCGAGGTCGGCGACCGCCGGCGCCGGGTTGAGAAGGGTCGCGACGCCATGGCGCTTGCCGAAGGCGATCGCCGCATAGACCGTCTCGACCGGCACTTCGAGCTGCAGCAGGATGAGGTCGCAGGACTTGAGATCCTCGGCCGCGGCCTCGATGTCGGCGGGCGAGAGATCGTTGTTGGCGCCCTTGACGATCAGGATCGAATTCTCGCCCGACGGCTCGACCATGATCGGCGCGACGCCGCTCGAGCGGCCGCGGACGCGCGTCACATGTCTGGTGTCGACGCCGAAGCCTGCGAGGTTGCGGATCGTGTTGTCGGCGAACATGTCGTCGCCGACCTTGGTGACCATGACCACCGATGCGCCGAGCCTGGCGGCCGCGACCGCCTGGTTGGCGCCCTTGCCGCCATGGCCCATCTCGAAGCTCGGCGCCTCGACGGTCTCGCCGCGCACCGGCATGCGCGCGACATAGGTGACGAGATCGACCATGTTGCTGCCGATCACGGCGATGCGGCCCGCCCCGGCGCTCATCGGGGCGCGCCTTCGATGCGGCGCGCGGCGGCGACCGCCCGCCCCGCGTCGACGTAGCCGATATGGGTCGCGAAGGCCGCCTTGGCGTGGCCCGCCAGGCTCCGCACGTGGCCCTTGCGCTTCTCGGCCAGATACCCTTCGGGCTCGCAGGTCGCCGGCATGGCGAAGGCGGCGACGCGCTGGTCGCCGTTGGCGAGAATCCAGCGGATCGTATGCGGCATGATTTCGGGATCCCACGAGATCACGAAGCCGTCGCCCTCGCGGCGCGCCAGCATGAAATGGACGTGCCCGTCCGGCCCGCGCGGCAGGCCCTTGATGTAGAAGACCTGTTCGGGATCGTAGCGCTCCGGCTCGGCGAGCGTCTCCATGCGCGCGGGATTGGCGGCGAGTTCTTCGAGCAGCGCGCGGTAGTCGTCGGTCGGCGCGACATGGCCGGGAATGGCGGTGCGGGTCACCACGTGCCCGGGCGTGAACGGGACCGGCTGGACGATCCGGGCGCCCTCCGCGAAGGCGAAATTGACGTGGCAGAGATACATGAGGTCCATCGGCGCCGCCGAGAGGTTCTCGACCGCCATGACGACGACGAAATCGGTCGCGTCGGGGCGCAGCACCACCCGCGGCGCCGCGCGGTAATGGGCGCCGAAACCCATGGCGTATTCGCGCAGGCCGGTCACCGCGATCCACGGGCCGCGCTCGTCGGCGCCGCATTCGAGCCCCGCGCCGTCCATTTCGGCGCAGGGCATTTCGCCGTGCAGCGCATGGTTGTCCTGCGCCGTCGGCACGCCGTTGCGCAGCAGGCCCGCGTGATAGACGAGGCAGCCGTAGGTCTCGACGATGACCTTCGCCGGCCTCGGCGCCTTGAACATGCTCTGCATCGCGAGCTCGACGCCGTCGAACGCCGCGCTCCAGACGATCTGGCCCATGTAGGGAAGGATCACGATGTGGCCGCGATCGTTCGACAGGCGGATCGCCTCGACGCCGGTGTCGTAGCGGAACAGGCTCGCGCCGAGGCCGCGAAAGCCGAGGATCTTGCGCTCTTTCTCGCCGAAGAAGCCGCGTCGCAGATCGATGGACGCCTGGCCCGGGCCGCTCGTCATGGCGCGCTTCCCCCGCGATGCTTGTTACAATCCTAACACATATGTTCCGATGTTTACAATCCGGCCCTTCGAAGTCAAGATGGGCAGGAAAGGTCGAAGTGAGCCTCGGCGCAAGCGCGTCGGGGCAGGCGTCGGTGATGATCGAGCGAAGGAAGTCTCGTCTGCGCCGCCTGTCGGGCGCGCTCTACGGCCGCGGCGCCCTCCACCTCAACGAGGCGGCGGCGCTGCTCGACGTTTCGCCGATGACGGTGCGGCGCGACATTGCGACGGCGCCCGACCATTTCACCTATCTCGGCGGCTATATCGTCGCCGCCGGCGCCGAGGGCGGCTACCGGCTCGACCGCGAGCGCGACAAACACGCGGCCGCCAAGGCGATGGTCTGCGCGCAGGCGGCGCGCCTGATCGAGGACGGCGACACGATCTTCCTCGACTGCGGAACGACGACGCCGCATCTGGCCCATCGCCTGCCGCCCGGCGCGCGGGTGACGGTCGTGTGCTACGCGCTCAACATCGCCGAACCCCTCGCCGACAATGCGAACGTCAAGCTGATCCTGCTCGGCGGGCTCTACAACTCCTCGTCGGGCTCGTTCGCGGTCGACGACGGCCTGCAGACCCTCGCGCGAATCGGCGTCAACAAGGCGTTCCTCTCCGCCGGCGGGGTCCATCCGACGCGCGGCGTCAGCTGCTCCAATTTCCACGAGGTGGCGGTCAAGCAGGCGGCGATGCGGGTCGCGGTCGAGAAGCACCTGTTGGTCGACGCCAGCAAGTTCGGCCGGGTCAAGTCGGCCTTTTTCGCGGGGCTCGACGAGTTCGACTCGATCATCGCCTCGCCGCCGCCCGCCGAGATCGGGCTGGAGTTCGGCGATCTCGGCGGCCGGCTGGCGATCGCCGCCGCTACGCCCTAGCGGCGGCGGCGACCCGGCGCGCGAATTGGCGCCTGCCGCCGCGATCGTCGATGGTCGATCGGTCGGGACGTTTGATCTCCCGCCAGCGCGGACCTATGGTCGGCGCAGTTCGGCGGGCCGAAACGCGCGGCGTCGGGCGGGTCGCGTTCCGCCCGGGAGGAAAATCGATGAATCGCAGACACTTGTTGCTTTCGGGGGCCGCCTTCGCGCTCGCCCCGGGGCTCGCCAATGCGCAGGCCGCCAAGCCGCTCAAGATCGGCGTCCTCAACGACATGTCGAGCGTCTACGCGGATTATCAGGGCATCGGTTCGGTCGTCGCGGCGCGGCTCGCCGTCGATGATTACTCGGCAAGCCTCGGCGTTCCCGTCGAGATCGTGTTCGCCGATCACCAGAACAAGCCCGACATCGGCGCGGCGATGGCGCGCAACTGGTTCGACAACGACGGCGTCGACGTCATCATGGACCTGCCCAATTCGGCGGTCGCGCTCGCGGTGGTCGGGGTCGGCGAGCAGAAGAACAAGGCGGTGATCGGCTCGGGGGCGGGGTCTTCGGTGATGACCGGGCCGAAATGCTCGCGCAACTTCATCCACTGGACCTACGACACCTACGCGCTCGGCACGGGGCTCGGCAAGGCGCTGGTCGGGCAGGGCGGCAAGAGCTGGTTCTTCGTGACCGCCGACTACGCCTTCGGCAAGGATCTCGAGAGCAACTGCGCCGCGGCCGTCCAGGCGGCCGGCGGCTCGGTGCTGGGCTCGGTGCGCCATCCCCTCAACGAGGCGGATTTCTCGTCATACCTGCTGCGCGCGCAGGCCTCGGGAGCCGACGTCGTCGCCTTCGCCAACGCCGGCGGCGACACCAACAATGCGTTCAAGCAGGCCGCCGAATTCGGCCTCGGCGCCAAACAGCGCCTCGCCGGCCTCATCCTCAACATCACCAACATTCCCGCGCTCGGGCTCGCGGCGGTGCAGAACTCGACCATCTGCACCGGCTTCTACTGGGACATGAACGACGGCACGCGCGCGTTCGGCAAGCGTTTCCAGGCCGCGCATCCCGCCAGGATGATGCCCAACGACATGCACGCCGGCATGTATTCGGCGACCGCGCATCTCATCAAGGCGATGGCCGTGTCGAAGAGCGCCGCCGACGGGGTCGCGCTGATCGACCAGATGAAGGCGATGCCGACCGACGACCCCCTGTTCGGCAAGGGCTCGATCCGCATCGACGGCCGCAAGCTGCACCCGATGTATCTGCTGGCGACCAAGACGGTCGCCGAATCCAAAGGCGACTGGGACTATTTCAAGGTGCTCGCCGAGATCAGGCCGGAGGACGCCTGGCGCCCGCTCGACAAGGGCGGCTGCCCGTTCGTCAAGGCTTAGGGCTGCCCTCGCTCCGTGGTGGAGCGAGCCAAGGGTCGCCCGCGGCCGGCCCGTTTCAGGCCCCGCGCCCGACGGCCTCGGCGCGGATGAAGTCGAACACCGATTGGGCGGCGGGCGACATCGGCCGGTTGCGCACCTTGATGAGGCTGTAGGGCTGGACGACGATCTGGAAATCCGTCGGCAGGATCGCGATCGGGCCCGGGGCGTCGCGCTCGGCCGAGAAGAACCGCGCCGCCTCGACCGAGATCGCCGCGACCGCGTCGGATTTGGCGACCAGGATCATGGTCAGCGTCAGCGACGCGGTCGTCGCCAGCCGCTCGGGCGGGGGCAGGTTCTTGGCCATGAACATCCCTTCGATCGTGCGGCGCAGCGGCGTTCCGCGCGGCTGCATCACCCAGTCATAGGCGCCGAGCGCGCCGAGTCCGGCCGGCCCGCGCCCGCGCAGCGGATGCCCGGCGCCGACGATCAGGCAGGCCTCCTCGACGCCGATCGTGAGGCAGTCGAACAGCGCGGGGTCGAGTTCGTCCGGGACGCGGGCGATGACGAAGTCGAGCCGCGAGGCGAGGAGGTCGCGCACGAGCGCGTTGCTGGTGTCGATCCTGAGATCGAGTTCGATCCTGGGATGAATCTTCCGGATCTTGCCGATCGCCGGGGCCGCCAGATCGATCGCCGGCGCGCTGACCGCGCCGAGCGCGACCGCGCCGCTGCGGCCCATCCGCATATCGGTGATTTCCTGCTCGGCCTGCAACAATTGCAGGAGCATTGAACGGGCGCGCCGCGCCAGCGACTGTCCGAGCGGGGTCAGGCGCACGCCGCGCGACAGCCGCTCGCATAATTTGGCGTCGAGCAGCGATTCCATTTCCGCGAGCATCCGCGAGGCGGCGGGCTGCGAGATGTTCATCGCCCCGGCCGCCGCGCTGACCGTTTCATGATCCTCGAGCGCCACGATCATGCGCAGATGGGGAACCTTCAGCCGGCCGTGCGGCAGCGGCCGGGCCGGCTTCGAGCGGGCGGCGGCAACCTCGAATGCGGGGGGCGCCCGGCGGTCGTCGTCCATGGTCGGAGTCCCGAATTGCGGAGGGGCTCTATCCATACCATTTTCTTATGGTTTACGTCGCGTAACGCATTTGACTGTCATATCAATATCCAACAAGTAAGGTGAACGGGCGCGCAGGCGCCGGCGGCCGGCGGCGCCAAGCCGGGCGGCGGACCTGTGGCCGTGGTTGCCGGGCGCCTCGACGCGCCCATGACAAGACTCTTGGGAGGAACCTTATGAAGCTGAAAACTTTCGCCGCAGCCGTCGCGCTCGGGCTGTTCGCCCTCGGCGGGTCGGCGCTGGCCGCCGACATGGGCACCATCGGCATCGCCATGCCGACCAAGACCTCGGCGCGCTGGATCGCCGACGGCGACAACATGGTCAAGGTCCTGCAGGCCAAGGGCTACAAGACCGACCTGCAATACGCCGACGACGACATTCCCAACCAGCTCGCGCAGATCGAGAACATGATCACCAAGAAGGAGAAAGTCCTGGTGATCGCGGCGATCGACGGCACCACGCTGTCGGACGCGCTGCAGAAGGCCGCCGACGCCGGCATCAAGGTCATCGCCTATGACCGCCTGATCGTCGGCTCGGGCAATGTCGACTATTACGCGACCTTCGACAATTTCAAGGTCGGCGTGCTCCAGGCGTCCACGCTGGTGCACGGCCTCGGCCTCGACGCCGGCAAGAGCGGCCCGTTCAACATCGAATTGTTCGGCGGCTCGCCCGACGACAACAACGCCTTCTTCTTCTACGACGGCGCGATGTCGGTCCTGAAGCCGCTGATCGACAGCGGCAAGCTGGTCGTTCAGTCCAAGCAGATGGGCATGGACAAGGTCGGCACGCTGCGCTGGAAGGCGGAAGTCGCCCAGGCGCGCATGGACAACCTGCTGAGCGCCTTCTACACCAAGAAGCGCGTCGACGCCGTCCTGTCGCCCTATGACGGCCTCAGCATCGGCATCATCTCGGCGCTCAAGGGCGTCGGCTACGGCTCCAAGGATCAGCCGATGCCGTACATTTCGGGCCAGGATTGCGAAATCCCCTCGATCAAGTCGATCATCGCGCACGAGCAATATTCGTCGATCTTCAAGGACACGCGCGATCTCGCCAAGGTCGCGGCCAACATGGTCGACGCAGTCGTCTCGGGCGGCAAGCCGGAGATCAACGACACCAAGACCTACAACAACAAGGTCAAGATCGTCCCCTCCTACCTGCTGACGCCGCTCGCGGTCGACGCCAGCAACTGGAAGTCGGCGCTGGTCGACACCGGCTATTACAAGCTCGATCAGCTGCAGTGATCGGTTGAACGCAAGAGGCCTCCGCGCTCGGCAAGCGGGCGCGGAGGCCTTTTGCTTTTTTGGTGGCGCCGCGCCGAGTTTTGCGGCAATCATGGCGCTTTCGCGACCGTCGAAGAGTCCGCAATGAACACAATTCTGGAGATGCGGGGGATTTCAAAGAGCTTTCCGGGCGTGAAGGCGCTGCGCGACGTCAATCTCGTCGTCAGGCAAGGCGAAATCCACGCGATCTGCGGCGAGAACGGCGCGGGCAAATCGACCTTGATGAAGGTGCTTTCCGGCGTCTACCCCTTCGGCTCCTATGAAGGCCAGATCATCTACGAGGGCGCCGAGCGGCGCTTCTCGCGCATCGCCGACAGCGAGCATCTCGGCATCATCATCATTCACCAGGAACTGGCGCTGGTGCCGCTGCTTTCGATCGCGGAGAACATATTTCTCGGCAACGAGCCGGCGCGGATGGGCGTCATCGACTGGGGCGCGGCGTTCACCCGCACGCGCGATCTGCTCGCCAAGGTCGGCCTGAAGGAATCGCCCAACGCGCTGATCACCAACTTGGGCATCGGCAAGCAGCAGCTGGTCGAGATCGCCAAGGCGCTCGCCAAGAAGGTCAAGCTGCTGATCCTCGACGAACCGACCGCGAGCCTGAACGAAACCGACAGCGACGCGCTGTTGAAGCTGCTCGTCGAGTTCAAGGGCCAGGGCATCACCTCGATCATCATCTCGCACAAGCTCAACGAGCTCGCGAAGGTCGCCGATTCCATCACCGTGCTGCGCGACGGGGCGACGGTCGAGACCATCGACTGCCACGTCGAGAGCATCAGCGAGGGCCGCATCATCAAGAGCATGGTCGGCCGCGAGATGTCGGACCGCTACCCCCCGCGCGAGCCGAAGATCGGCGAGCGCCTGTTCGAGATCAAGAACTGGCGCGTCGAGCACCCGCAGCACGCCGGCCGCGAGGTGATCAAGGGGGTCGACCTCAACGTCAATCGCGGCGAGGTCGTCGGGATAGCCGGCCTGATGGGCGCCGGCCGCACCGAACTGGCGATGAGCGTGTTCGGCCGCGCCTATGGCCGCAACGTCCGCGGCGAGGCGTTCATGAACGGCGCCCCGATCGACGTCTCCAACATCCAGCGCGCCGTCGCCGCCGGCATTGCCTATGTCACCGAGGACCGCAAGAGCCTGGGGCTCGTCCTCAGCGAGGACATCAAGAACAACGTCACCCTCGCCAACCTGCCCGGGATCGCCTGGCGCGGCGTGATCGACAACCATCGCGAAGCGCGGATCGCCCAGCAATATCGCGACATGCTGAAAATCCGCTCGTCCGGCATATTCCAGAAGACGGTCAACCTGTCCGGCGGCAATCAGCAGAAGGTCGTCCTCAGCAAATGGCTGTTCGCGCAGCCGCAGATCCTCATCCTCGACGAGCCGACGCGCGGCATCGACGTCGGCGCCAAATACGAGATCTACGGCATCATCAACGACCTCGCCGCGGCCGGCAAGGGCGTCATCGTGATCTCCTCCGAAATGCCGGAGCTGCTCGGCATCTGCGATCGCATCTACGTCATGAACGAAGGCAAGTTCGTCGACGAGATGCCCGCCAAGGATGCGACGCAGGAGAAGATCATGGCCTCGATCATGAAGCAGTATGGGGTCGCCGCATGAAACACGAAAGCGTCGCGCTCCCGGGCCCGGATCAGGCGAGCGCGCGCGCGAGCTTCTGGAAGAACAACCTGCGCGACTACGGCCTGCTCGTGTCGTTGCTGCTGATCATGGGCTTCTTCGAGATCATGACCGGCGGCGTGCTGCTCGATCCCGTCAACATCACCAACCTCATCCTGCAGAACAGCTACATCGTCGTGATGGCGCTCGGCATGTTGCTGGTGATCGTCGGCGGCAACATCGATCTCAGCGTCGGCTCGATCGTCGGCTTCGTCGGCGCGGTCTCGGCCTCGCTGATGGTCTACGAGAAGGTGCCCTATCCCCCTGTCATCCTGCTCGCACTCGTCCTCGGCGGGGCGATCGGCGCCGCGCAGGGCTATTTCATCGCCTACAGCAAGATTCCCGCCTTCATCGTGACGCTGGCGGGGATGCTGATTTTCCGCGGCCTCACCGGCAACATGCTGCTCGGCCAGTTCGTCGGGCCGTTCGCGCGCGGCTTCCAGGCGATCAGCGCCGGCTTCATCCCCGATTTCAGCCAGTTCGGCATCTTCAAGGCCGGCGCCGGCGACGACCAGTTCTTCTGGCTGTCCATGTTGATCGGCGTCGTCGGCGCGGCGCTGCTGATTGTCTTCAGCACGCGGCGCTGGATGCGCGACAACGCCCAGTCGATGGAGACCGAGCCGTTCGCGCTGTTCGTCGGCAAGAATGCGATCTTCGCCATCCTCATCCTCGGCTTCAGCTATCTGCTCGCCTGGAACAAGGGCCTGCCCAACGTGCTCATCATCATGGGCGCGCTGATCCTGCTCTACCAGTTCGTCACCACCCGGATGACGATCGGCCGGCGCATCTACGCGATGGGCGGCAACCGGCTTGCCGCGCAGCTCTCCGGGATTCGCACCGAGCGGCTGACGTTCCTCACCTTCGTCAACATGGGCGTGCTCGCCGGCCTCGCCGGGCTGATCGTCGCCGCCCGGCTCAATTCGGCGACGCCGAGCGCCGGCAATGCGTTCGAACTCGACGTCATCGCCGCCTGCTTCATCGGCGGCGTCTCCGCCTCGGGCGGCGTCGGCAAGGTCATGGGCGTCGTCATCGGCGCCTTCTTCATGGGCGTCATGAACAACGGCATGTCGATCCTCGGCATCGGCATTTTCTGGCAGCAGGTCGTCAAGGGCGTCGTGCTGCTCGCCGCCGTCTATGTCGACGTCTACCAGAAGAACAAGGGCTGAAGCCATGTAGACGCCGGCGGCGACCGCGTCCGATGCTGCGGCGAACGCGGTCGGCGCCCGCATCTACAGCGACGCGATCGTCTCCATCGCGAGCGTCGCCATGATCGGCACCGCCGCCCCCATCTTGCGACCGCGCTCGGGATTGGACGCGTTGCCTTCGAGCGCGCGCTTGTAGACGCCCTGGGCGATCGCCGCGATGCGGAAGAAGCTGAACGCGATGAGGAAGGTCCAGTGCGGGATCTCGGCGAGGCCGGCGCGGCGGCAATAGGCGGCGACGTAGTCGGCCTCGGTCGGGATGCCGAGCGCGGCGCGGTCGAGACCGGCGAGGCCGCGGAAATCGCCGGCGTTGGGCAGCCGCCACTGCATGCATTGATAGGCGAGATCGGCAAAGGGGTGGCCGAGCGTCGAAAGCTCCCAGTCGAGCACGGCGAGCAGGCGCGGCGTCGCCGCGTCGAAGATCATGTTGTCGATGCGCCAGTCGCCATGCACCAGCGCGACGCGGCCGTCGTCGGCCGGCATATTGGCGCCGAGCCAGTCGATGAGCCGGTCCATCGCGGGGATCGGGTCGGTCTCGCTCGCGCGGTACTGCTCGCTCCAGCGCTGCCATTGCCGCGCGAAATAGTTGCCCGGCTTGCCGAAGTCGGCGAGCCCGGCCGCCTCGACGTCGATCGCGTGCAGCCGGGCGAGCGCATCGTTCATCGCGTCGTAGACGCCGGCGCGCTCCTCGCGCGACGACCCCGCCATCCCGGGGTCCCAGAAGATGCGCCCCTCGACATGGCTCATCAGGTAGAACACCGAGCCGATCACGCTCTCATCCTCGCACAGCGCGAGCGCGCGCGGCGCGGGATAGCCGCAAGTGCCCAGCGCCCGCAGCACGCGAAACTCGCGCTCGACCATGTGCGCCGACCTCAGCAGTTTGCCCGGCGGCTTGCGGCGCAGCACGTAGCGCCGCGCCGGCGTGTCGATGAGATAGGTCGGGTTGGACTGGCCGGTGTCGAACTTGCGCACGGCGAGCGGACCTAAGAAGTCGGCGATATGCGCGCGCGCCCAGGTCTCCAGCCGCGCGACGTCGAGGTCCATCGGTTCGTCGGTCATTGCGGCGGCTTGTTGCTATAGCGTTTCAACTCGTTCTTGGCGATGACGCGCCGGTGCACGGCGTCGGGTCCGTCGGCGAGCCGCAGCGTGCGCACATGCACCCACATGCTGGCGAGCGGGAAATCCTGGCTGACGCCGGCGCCGCCGTGCATCTGCACCGCCTGGTCGATCACCTCGAGCGCGACCCGCGGCGCGATCACCTTGATCTGCGAGATCAGCGGCGCGGCGGCGCGCACTCCCTGGGTGTCCATCGCCCAGGCCGCCTTCAGGCACAGCAGCCGCGCCATCTCGATCGACATCCGGCATTCCGCGATGATGTCGTGGTTGGCGCCGAGCGCGATCAGCTTCTGACCGAACGCCTCCCGGGTCTGCGCGCGCCGGCACATCGCCTCGAGCGCGCGCTCGGCCTGGCCGATCGCGCGCATGCAATGGTGAATGCGGCCGGGCCCGAGCCGCCCCTGGGCGATCTCGAAGCCGCGCCCGCGGCCCAGCACGAGGGCGTCGCGCGGGACGCGCACGTCGGTGAAGCGGATGTGCAGGTGGCCGTGCGGCGCGTCGTCCGCGCCATAGACCTTCATCGCGCGCAGCTTTTCGATGCCTTTCGCGCCGGCGGGGACGAGCAGCATCGAATGGCGCGCGTGGCGCGCCGCGTCGGGGTCGGTCAGCGCCATCACTATGTACAGCGAGCAGCGGGGATCGCCGGCGCCCGACGACCACCATTTCTCGCCGTTCAGCACCCATTCCTCGCCCTCGAGCCGCGCCTCCATCGCGATGTTGGTGGCGTCGGACGAGGCGACGCCGGGTTCGGTCATCAGATAGGCCGAACGCGCGCGGCCCTCGAGCAGGTCGGGCAGCCAGCGCGCCTTCTGCTCGGCCGAGCCGAAGCGCTCGAGCACTTCCATGTTGCCGGTGTCGGGCGCCGAACAGTTGAACACTTCCGAGGCGAGCGGGGACCAGCCCATTTCCTCGGCGAGATAGGCGTATTCGACCGTGGTGAGGCCGTGGCCCTTCTCGGAGCCGGTCAGCCAGAAGTTCCACAGTCCGCGCGATCGTGCGCGCCCCTTCAGCTCGGCGAAAATTTCGGTCATCCGGGCGGTCGGCCTGAACCGGTCGCCGTCGCGGCCGACCTCGGCCTCGTATTCGGCCTCGACCGGCATGACCTCGTCGCGCACCATCGCGCGGACGGCGCCGATCAGCGGGCGCACCCGCTCCGTGATGCCGAGATCCATGGGTCGCTCCCTGCGTTTGCTTGTCCCGGCACTTGACCCTCATTCGGCCGGGCGCGCAAGGCCGCGCGCGGCGGCGGTCGGGCTGGCCATGGCGCGCGACCTCGCCGGCCGCGGACCGCGCCGGAACCGAAGGGCGGAGCGCGATCCTACTTCGGGAACGGCACCGGATTGTCCGACATCGTCTGCAGATAGGCGAGGATGTCGGCGCGCTTGTGCGGGTCGGATTCGCCGGGATAGCTCATCTTGGTGCCGGCGACGTCGGCCTTCGGATTGCTGATCAGCTTGTTGATGCCCTCGTAGGTCCAGTCGCCGCCCATCGCCTTCAGGCCGTCGGAATAGGCGAAGCCCGCGATCGAGGCGACGGGGCGGCCGACCACGCCCCACAGCGGCGGACCGACCTTGGCCGGCGCGCCCTTTTCGAAATTATGGCAGGACTGGCAGGCCTTGGTGTCGGCGGCGCCCTTGGCCGGGTCGGCCTTGGCCAGCAGCGCGGGCAGCGGCTCCTCGGGCGCGGCGTTCTTCGGGGCCACCGCCGCGGCTTCCTCCGCCGCCGGCAGCGCGTAGCCCGGCTTCAGGCCCTTGTGCGGCGTGAAGATCGCGTTGCTGAAGATCCCCAGCGCCATCGTGAACAACAATGTCGCGAGCACGGCCATCGCCAGTTTGTTGGTGTCGGTCGTTTCCATGCGCGGCGCAGCCCCAGTCTGGAAATCGCCGGCCGGCGCGAGTCGTCGCGCGGCCGGATCGGGTGGTGATTACCCGCTTTGCGCGCGACTTGGCAACACGTATAAACGCCACCCTTTGTCCTTTTGCGCCCGGTCCGGGCCGTCGGAGTCGCAGGCAGCCCATGACGGCGTCCCTCGTCATCATTCCCGCGCGCATGGGTTCGACCCGCCTGCCCGGCAAACCGCTCGCCGACATCCGGGGCGAGCCGATGATCGTCCATGTCTGGCGCCGCGCGGTCGAGGCCGAAGTCGGTCCCGTGCTGGTCGCCGCCGACGATCCCGCGATCGCGCGCGCGATCGAGGCGGCCGGCGGGCGCGCCATTTTGACGCGGACCGACCATGCCTCGGGCTCGGACCGGATTTTCGAGGCGCTCGAGGCGTTCGATCCGGCGCGGCGGTTCGACGTGATCGTCAACGTGCAGGGCGACCTGCCGACCATCGAGGCCGCCGCGGTGCGCGCCGCCGCGCGCCTGCTCGACGACGGCGAGGCCGCCATTGCGACGCTGGCGACGCCGATCCGGCGCGACGAGGACCGCGACGATCCCAACGTCGTCAAGGCGGTGGCCACGCAGGTCGCGCCCGGCCGGCTGCGCGCGCTCTATTTCACCCGCGCGCGCGCGCCGTGGGGCGAGGGGCCGCTGCTGCACCATATCGGCCTCTACGCCTATCGCCGCGAGGCGCTCGCGCGGTTCGTTGCGCTGCCCGCTTCGCCGCTCGAGCGGCGTGAAAGGCTCGAGCAGTTGCGGGCGTTGGAGGCTGGCATGCGAATCGACGTCGCGCTGGTCGACACGCTCCCGCTCGGGGTCGACACGCCGGCCGATCTGGAGCGCGCGCGGCGGACGCCGGCGCCGGCGACGAGGATGAAATGACCGCATCAGCAACCATCGCCTATCAGGGCGAGCCGGGGGCGAATTCGCACATCGCCTGCGCCGAGAGCTTCCCCGCCATGGCGCCGCTGCCGTGCCCGACCTTCGAGGACGCCTTCGCCGCGCTGCAGGACGGCG
>JBEKEI010000096.1:0-18338 GCA_050013915.1 Roseiarcus sp. | reverse complement strand
CTCTCGAGAGGCGCGTTTTTTGGGCGGGAAACCGGCCTCGCGCGAGGCTCCCGCGCGCCCCGCGACCGTCCACCGCGAGAGCCCGCGCGCCGCGCGCCCGCCGCCCCGGCCTTGCAACAAATCCCGGTTCCGCGCGGCCTTCGACGCCCGTCGCCGCGCGCGCTTTCGATCCCCGGCGGGCGCCCAAGAGGTATGCGATGACCAAAGACTTCTGGCGACATCTCTGCGTCGGCGTGGCGACCGCCGCGGCGACCGCGGCCGTGGCGACGCTCGGCCATTACGACTGGTCGCAACTCGGCGTCTACGCGCCCGCCGCCCAGCTCGGCGCGCAGATCCTGACCGAAACCTACAACCAATACGTCGCCCGATAGTCCGGCGGCGTCCCGTCCCATCCCGCCGGCGCCCGCGAGGGCGGCCGGCTTTTTTGCGAGGTCTCCCGATGAAAGCCAGTCTCTTCGCCGCCGCCTGCGGCGCGCTCGCGCTCGCCGGCTGCGCCGCGGTTCCCCCGACGGCCGGCGGCCAGTTCGCCGCGGTCGCCGGCAAGATCGACGCCGGCGCCCAGCTCGTCGCCGCCGATCTGCCCGCCGCCTGCCAGATCGTCGGGCAGATCGCCGCGCTGGCGGGCGCCTATTCCGCCTCGGGACTGTCGGGCGGCGGCGCCGCCGCGACCGTCGCCCGGACGGCGAACGGCGCGGCTGCGCTCGCCGGCTCGTCGCTGTGCCGGAGTCCGGCGACCGCCGACCCGCTCGCCGCATCGGTGCAGATCATCGGCGCGGCGGCCGCGGTCAAGGCGGCGACCGCCGGCGGCGTCAGCGCGCCCGTCGCAGCGGCGAGCCTGCCGCCCGGCGGCTGAGCCGGCGGCCGCGTCGATTCGAACCAACCCGCGCGCCGCCGGAGCCGGCGGCGGACAACCGGAGGTCTTCCCATGAGTCTGCCAGCCGTCGGCGAGCCGCCCTGGGGCTTCGTCGAATGGGCCCTGACCGGGCTGACGACGCTGGCGGCGAGCGCCGCCGCCTTCGTCTGGCGCCTGATGGCGCGGCTCGAGCGCATGGCGAGCGCGATCGACCGGCAGCGCGCCGATTTCGACGCCGACAGGCAGGCGGGCGAGACCGGGCTGATCAGGCTTTCGGCGGTTCTCGCCCAGCTGCACGAGGATCATTGCCGGCTGCGCGAGACGATCGGCGCCCTGCCGACGCGCGGCGACCTGCGCGACATCGAGGATCGCCTCGGCGAGCGGATCGACAAGCTCGCGGCGCGGTTCGACCGCGCGCTGGACAAGCGCGCGCCGTGAGCGCGCGACAGCGTCTTCGCGCTCAAGGAGCCGCGGAAAGCCGCGCCCGCATCTCGCGCGACAGCCGCATCGGGCGCCCGCCCGACAGCGCAGCGACGCGAACGCTCGCGCGGACGATCGTCTCCGCGCCGCGCAGCGCCGCCTGCGCGAATTCGATCGAGGCGCCGCCGACCGCGACGATCCTGGTCTCGATTTCGAGCAGATCGTCCATGACGGCCGGCTTCAGATAGTCGATCGCGAGGCGTCGCACGGCGAACACGATCCCGTCGCCGGCCGCCAGTTCGCGCTGCCCGAACCCTTGCGCGCGCAGCCATTCGGTCCGGCCGCGCTCGAGGAACCTGAGGTACGAGGCATGGTAGACGCGTCCGGAAAAGTCGGTGTCCTCATAGTAGACGCGCAGCGCCAGCCTGTGGGTCGGGGACGGCGGCGGGGCGGCGCTGGTCTCGGCTGGGCTCATCGCAGGGGCGGCGTCGGCGTGGCGGGAACGGCCATAGAGCCGAGTTTCACGCAAAACGCCAATGCGATCGGGCGCGGCGCGGGTTTCGGAGCAGGGCTTTGACGCTCGCGCGGGTCGATGCTATCGCGGGCTCGTCATGCGCATCGTGTTCATGGGCGCCCCCGAATTCGCGACGCCGACGCTGCTCGCGCTCATCGGGCAGGGGCACGACGTCTGCGCCGTCTACACGCGCGCCCCCAGGCCGGCCGGCCGGCGCGGCCTGGCCCCGACGCTCACGCCGGTTCACGAACTCGCCGCACGCCACGCGATCCCGGTGCTGACTCCCGCCACGCTGCGGGACCTGCAGGCGCAGGGCGAATTCCGCTCGCACCACGCCGAGGTCGCGGTCGTCGTCGCCTACGGCCTGATTCTGCCGGCGCCGATCCTCGCCGCGCCGGCGCTGGGCTGCCTCAACCTGCACGGCTCGATCCTGCCGCGCTGGCGCGGCGCGGCGCCGATACAGCGCGCGATCATGGCCGGAGACGCCCAGACGGGCGTCAGCGTGATGCGTATGGAAGAAGAGCTCGACACCGGCCCGGTCGCGCTCGAGCAACGCGTCGCGATCGGTCCCGCCGCGACGGCCGGCGAGATCGCCGGGGAGCTCGCCGATATCGGGGCTGCGCTGATGTCGCGCGCGCTGCCGGCGCTGGCGAGCGGCGCGCTGGCGTTTCGCGCGCAGAGCACGGAGGGCGTCACCTATGCGCGCAAGATCGACAAGAGCGAGACGCGCATCGACTGGCGGCTCGGCGCGCAAGCGCTGCGCGCCCATATCCATGGGCTTTCGCCGAGCCCCGGCGCCTATTCCGAAATCGATCTCGGCCGCGGCGCGGAGCGGGTGAAGTTCCTGCGGGTCGTCGCGATCGACGGCGCCGGCCCGCCGGGCGAGGCGATCGACGACGGGCTCGCGATCGCCTGCGGCGCCGGCGCGATCCGCATCCTCGCGGCGCAGCGCGCCGGCCGCGCCGCCATGTCCGGCGAGGAATTCCAGCGCGGGGCGCAGATCGCCCGCGGCGCTCGGTTCACCTGAGCGCCGCCAGCTCCGCGAATCGCGCCTCGATCCTCCGCTTGACGTAATCCTTGGCCGGATCGCTCGCGCGCAGGATCTGCACGGCGCGAAAGAAGTCGAGCACGCGGAACTGCTCGACCGTCGGCCGCACCAGTATGTCGGGCCCGCGCGACTTCAGCTTCTCCGCGGTGATCGCGCCCTGCATGATCTGGGCGGCGCCGAACATCGCGTCGAACGGCGCCGGGACGTGTCGTTGACCCGCGCCGCCGAAGGTGACGTCGACGCCGATCACGACGTCGGCGCGGTCGAACAACAGATCGTAGGGCAGGGGATTGACGGCGCCGCCGTCGACGAGGATGCGGCCGTCCATCTCGATCGGCTTGATCAGGCCCGGGATCGCCATCGAGCCGGCCACCGCAGGCGCCAACGGGCCCGACGAGAAGATGGCTTCGCGGCGGTTGTGAAAGTCCGTGGCGACGACGAGCAGCGGGATCGCCAGATCCTCGAAGCGGGTCGGCATCGTCCTGGGCCAGAACAGGTCGAGAAAAATCTCGGCGTCGAGCAGCATTGGATTGGTGAAGCCGCGCAGGACGAAATCCGCGAAGCGCCCGACGCGCGCCTTCAGAAGCTTGGCCATGACCTGCGACCGGTTGCGCATGACGACCAGCGTATGGGCGCGCAGTTCGTCGGCCGCTATCCCCGCGGCATAGGCGGCGCCGATGATCGCGCCGATCGAGGTGCCGGCGAGCGCGACCGGTTCGACGCCGAGTTCATCGAGCGCCTCGAGGATCGCGATATGTGCGATGCCGCGCGCGCCGCCGCCGCCGAGCGCGATCGCGACCGTGGGCGAAGACCGCGCGCGCGCCGTCGGGATCGCAGACCGCGCTTGGTCGGAGGCAATTTGGATTCGCGGTTCCATCCATGATCCTTCTCGGGCCGTCCAGGCCGCTAAGCCTTCGCCTCGCGTGCGAGGGCGCGCCAGCCGATGTCGCGCCGGCAGAAGCCCTCCGGCCAATCGATCGCATCGACCGCGGCATAGGCGCGCGCCTGCGCTTCTGCAATGCCCGCGCCGGTCGCGGTGACGGCGAGCACGCGCCCGCCCGCCGCCACGAGCCGCGCGCCGTCGCGGCGCGCGGCGGCGTAATGGATCGTCACCCCAGGCAGCCTCCCGGCCTTGTCGACGCCCCTGATCTGCGAACCGCCGACGACTTCGCCGGGATAGCCGCGCGCCGCCAGCACGACGGTCAGGGCGGCCTCGTTCGAAAACCGGGGCGCCGTTTCCGGCAGTTTTCCCCGGATGCAGCCGACCATCAGCGCCAGCAGGTCGTCCTCCAGACGCGCCAGCACGACCTCGGCCTCGGGATCGCCGAAGCGCACGTTGTACTCTATCAGCCTGGGCCCGTCGGCGCCGATCATCAGCCCCGCGAACAGGACGCCGCGGTATGGAGCGCCGCTTGCGCGCAGCCCGGCGACCGTCGGCTCGACGATTTCACGCATTACGCGCTCGCACATCGCCGGATTCATCGCCGGCGCCGGCGAATAGGCGCCCATGCCGCCGGTGTTCGGGCCGCTGTCGCCCTCGCCGACCCGCTTGTGGTCCTGCGCGGCCCCGAACGGGACCGCGCGCTCTCCGTCGCTGAGCGCGAAGAACGAGACCTCCTCGCCTTCGAGGACTTCCTCGATGACCACCTCGGCCCCCGCGGCGCCGAACCGGCCGCCGAAAATGGCTCCGACCGCCGCTTCCGCCTCGTCGCGGGTGGCGGCGACGACGACGCCCTTGCCCGAGGCCAGGCCGTCGGCCTTGACGACGATCGGCGCGCCCTTCGCACGCACGTAGGCCAGCGCCGCCTCGGCCCGATCGAACCGGCGATAGGCTGCGGTAGGGATGCCGAAATCGCGGCAGAAATCCTTGGCGAACCCCTTGGATCCCTCGAGCCGGGCCGCCGCCCGGCTCGGGCCGAAACAGGCGATGCCGGCCGCGGCGAGGTCATCGGCGAGGCCCGCCACCAGCGGCGCCTCCGGGCCGACGACGACGAGACCGATCGAGAACAGCCGGCAGAAATCGACGACGGCGCCGTGGTCGGCGATCTCGATCGCGACCGCTTCGGCGACCAGCGCGGCGCCTGGATTGCCGGGCGCGATGAACAGTCGACTCAGCAAGGGCGAGCGTGCGATCGAGAGCGCCAGGGCATGTTCCCTGCCGCCCGATCCGATGATCAGGACATTCATGCGGCCTCGACTGGGCGACGGCCGGGCGCGGGGTTCCATTCGACGCGCGCGGCCTTGAGGCTTATTAGGGGAGCAGCGGCGCGCCAGCAACAGCCACGCGCGCCGATCGGGGCAACCGTGTGCGCGGCGCCATTGCGCGGCCGCCGAATTCGCCTATGTAGAACCCAGTGATGTGAGGGCTGGACGTGAAGTTGAGCGCGCCGGCGAATGCTGGAGCGCGACGATGAGGCTGGATTTTGTCCTGCTGGGTCTGGGCCTCGCCATGGCCATGCTATGCGCCGCGTGGCCCGCGCACGCCGATTCGGACGAACCCACGCTGATCTTTCGGAAATCGACGACCTTCAAACTTTTGACGCCGAACGACAAGCTCGCGGTCTACGGCATCGATGATCCCGCCGTCGAGGGCGTCGCCTGTCATTATACGGTCCCGGAGCGGGGCGGTCTCGCCGGCGCCTTCGGCGTAGCCGAGGAGACGTCGGACGTTTCGCTCGCCTGCCGCCAGTACGGCCCGATCCGGTTCAAGGACAAATTCGAGCAGGGCGATGTGGTGTTCCGCGAGCGCCGTTCGCTGCTGTTCAAGAAGATGCAGATCGTGCGCGGCTGCGACGCCAAGCGTAACATACTGATCTATATGGTCTACACCGACAAGCTGGTCGACGGCTCGCCTAAGAACTCGACCTCGAGCGTCCCGATCCAGCCCTGGGGCGCCGCGGGCGGCGACATCCCGAAGTGCGGCGACTTCCTGCGCTGACGCGGTGCAGCGCGCCTCAGTCCCGGCATTTCACCACATAGGGGCTCGCTGCGCTGTGGTCGGCGGCCCGGGGTATCGCGCCGGTCACTTCGTCGACGGCCGGCCCGAACGAGATCGCGCCGCTGCGCCCGTGGGCCTCGCACCACGCATCGGCGACGGCCCGACCGCATTCCCCGCCCTCGGCCAGGCAATCATCGACGCCATACCCCTCCCCGGCCGCGATGACGAAGACGCTGCGGTCGGCGGCATGTCCGCTCCCCACGAGACCGAGGCCGAGCGCCGCGGCGAGGAGATAGCGGAGGATTGCAGGCCGCGCTCGGCTTTGACGCATGCAGAAACCCTGGATTGGCGGAGATTGAAACGAGGCGGAGACGGCGACGAGATTGCGGCCGAATGGTGAAGGCGCGGTTAACGAGACCGGAGAAAGATGCGTCGGATGCCGCTTGACTTCCCGATCCGTCTGCGGGAAACGAGGCGTCATGACGCGCATGTCCAGCTATTGCCGGATCATTACGATTTTCAGCTAGCATCTCTGCTGGCTGGCGCGTCCTTTTCACCCATGGTCATGAAAGCGACGATCCGGCCGGCCTGAATGCGCGCTCGCGCGGCTGGTGAAACGAAATGTCGAGACCTCTGAGACTCTACAGCACGGCGACCCGGTCGAAGGCGGTTTTCGAACCGATCGACGCAGACAACGTGCGCCTCTATGTCTGCGGCCCGACGGTCTATGATTTCGCCCATATCGGCAATGCGCGCCCCGCGATCGTCTTCGATGTTCTGTTTCGCCTGCTGCGCCACCGCTATGGAGCCGGCCACGTCCGCTACGTCCGCAACATCACCGACGTCGACGACAAGATCAACGCGCGCGCCGCGCGCGACTTTCCCGGCCTGCCGCTCAACGAGGCGATCGGCCGGGTCACCGAGGCGACTGAGCGGCAGTTCCACGAAGACGTGGCCGCGCTCGGCTGCCTGCCGCCCAACGCCGAGCCGCATGCGACCGGCCATATCGGCGAAATGGTCGCGATCATCGAGCGGCTGGTCGCGCGCGCGGTCGCCTATGTCGCCGCGGACCACGTTCTGTTCTCGCCCGCCGCGATGGACCGCCGGCCCGGCGCGCCGCGCTACGGATCGCTCGCGCGCCGCTCGCTCGACGAGATGATCGCGGGCGCGCGGGTCGATGTGGCGCCCTACAAGCGCGATCCCATGGATTTCGTGTTGTGGAAACCGTCCGGCCCGGACGAACCGGGCTGGCCGAGCCCGTGCGGCATCGGGCCGCCCGGGCGGCCGGGCTGGCACATCGAATGCTCCGCCATGGCGACGGCCGAACTGCTGACGCCGTTCGGCGGCGGCCTTTCCTGCGACGATCCGGGCAAGAACGTTTTCGACATCCACGGCGGCGGCGTCGATCTCGTGTTTCCCCATCACGAGAACGAAATCGCGCAGTCGTGCTGCGCATTCGACACGCCGCGCATGGCCAATGTCTGGATGCACAACGGCTTCTTGCAGGTGGAAGGCGAGAAAATGTCGAAGAGCCTCGGCAATTTCGTCACCATACACGAGCTCCTGCATACGAGCGCGTTCGGGGGCCGCAGATGGCCTGGCGAGGTCCTGCGGCTCGCGATGTTGCGCACGCACTATCGCCAGCCGATCGACTGGACGGTCAAGGCGCTCGAGGAGGCGGAGAGGACGCTCGACCGATGGCGCGAATCCGTCGGCAATCCCGATCCGGCAGCCGAGATCGCCGAATGCGTGCTCACCGCTCTCGACGACGACATGAATACGCCGGCAGCGATCACCCAATTGCATCGTCTGGCGCAATCGGGCGAGTCGGCCGCGCTCAGGGCGAGCGCTGGTTTGCTCGGCCTGCTCGCGGAGCCGGGAGCAGCCGCCGAAGCGCCGGACTTCGAGGAGTCCGACCGGATCGCCGCGCTGCTCGAAGCGCGCACTGCGGCGCGGGCGCGCAGGGACTGGGCGGAATCCGACCGCCTGCGCGACGCGCTCGCCGCGATGGGCGTTGCGATCAGGGACAACAAGGACGGCGCGACGACCTGGGAGATCAGGCGATGAGCGCGGCGCCCGCGCTGCGACCCTATCTTCCCGCCGATGCGGCGCGCTGCGCCGCGATCTTCCGCGCGAGCATCGGGGCGCTGGCGATCGAAGACTACAGCGCCAATCAATGCGAGGCCTGGGCCGCGCGCGCCGACGATTCGGCCGCGTTCGGCAAGGGACTCGCGCAATCGCTGACGCTGATCGCGACGATCGAGGGCGCCAATGTCGGCTTTGCCAGCCTGAAGGGCGTCGACGTTCTCGACATGCTGTTCGTCGACCCCGCCCACGCGCGCCGGGGCGTCGGAACCACGCTGATCGACGCGCTGACCCGGATCGCCGCCGCGCGCGGCGCCGACCGCCTGAGCGCTGAGGTCAGCGACACAGCCAAGCCGCTGTTCCAGCGTCGCGGCTTCGTCGCGCAACGCCGCAACCTCGTGGCCAAGGGCGACCAATGGCTCGGCAACACCACGATGACGCTCGCGCTGCCCAAGCCCGCCGCGGCGCCGACGACGCGGCATTGAGGGACCCGAAATGACGCGCGAACGCCTCTATCTCTTCGACACGACCCTGCGCGACGGCGCTCAGACGACAGGCGTCGATTTCTCGCTCGAGGACAAGCGCCAGATCGCGACCCTGCTCGATCGACTCGGGGTCGATTACATCGAGGGCGGCTATCCCGGCGCCAATCCGGTCGATACGAAATTCTTTGAGCGGAAGCCGGCGATGCGCGCGCGCTTCGCAGCGTTCGGCATGACGCGGCGTCCCGGGCGTTCGGCCGCCAACGACCCGGGCGTGGCGGCCCTGCTCGCCGCCGACGCCGATGCGATCGTCTTCGTCGCCAAGTCTTGGGACTATCACGTCCATGTCGCGCTCGGTTGCACGCTCGAAGAGAACCTCGACAGCATCGTGGCGAGCGTCGCGGCGGCGTGCGAGGCGGGCCGCGAGGCGATGCTCGACTGCGAACATTTCTTCGACGGCTACAAGGCCAACCCCGCCTACGCGCTCGCCTGCGCGCGCGCCGCGCATCGGGCGGGCGCGCGCTGGATCGTCCTGTGCGACACAAACGGCGGCACGCTGCCGGACGAGGTCGAGCGTATCGTCGGCGAAGTCGTCGGCGTCTTGCCCGGCGACCATCTCGGCATCCACGCCCATAACGACACCGAGAACGCGGTCGCCAATTCGCTCGCTGCGGTTCGCGCCGGAGCCCGGCAGATCCAAGGCGCGCTTAACGGCCTCGGCGAGCGCTGCGGCAACGCCAATCTGGTTTCGCTGATCCCAACCTTGCTGCTGAAGCGCGAACTCGGCGACAGGTTCGAGACCGGCGTCAGCCGCGCCGCGCTCGCCGAAATCAGCAAGATCTCGCATACGTTCGACGAACTGCTGAACCGCGCGCCCAACCGCCACGCGCCCTATGTCGGCGCCTCGGCCTTCGCGACCAAGGCGGGCATCCATGCTTCGGCGCTCGCGAAGGACTCGCGCACCTACGAACACATTCCGCCCGAGAGCGTCGGCAACGCGCGCGCCGTGCTCGTCTCGGACCAGGCCGGCAAGTCCAATCTGGTGGCCGAACTCGGGCGGCTCGGCGTCGCGGTGCGCTCCGACGATCCCAGACTGTCGTTCCTGCTCGACGAGGTGAAGGCCCGCGAGGCGGAAGGCTACGCCTACGAAGGCGCCGACGCGTCGTTCGAACTCCTGGCGCGGCGCCGGCTCGGCGAAGTTCCGATTTTCTTCGAAGTCGAGGGTTTCAGCGTCAATGTCGAGCGCAAATACAACGCGATCGGCGCCCTCGTCTCCGCGTCCCAGGCTGTCGTCAAGCTCCGGATCCGGGACGAAATGCTGATTTCGGCCGCCGAGGGCAACGGGCCGGTCAACGCGCTCGATCTCGCCCTGCGCAAGGATCTGGGAGTCTATCAGCGTCACATCGAGGACCTCGAACTGCTCGACTACCGCGTCCGGGTCTTCCAGGGCGGCACTGACGCAGTGACGCGTGTGCTGATCGAATTCGGCGACGCCACGGGCGCGCGCTGGTCGACCGTCGGGGTGTCCGGCAACATCATCGACGCCTCGTTCCAGGCGCTGGTGGACGCGATTGTCTACAAACTTGTCAAGGCCGGCATGAGTTGAGTAGCCAAACCGACCGGCTCTCCGGATTCTGCCCTTTCCAACGGCGGGCATAGCGCCTATGTTGGGTTTGCCGTCGCAAGACGGCTATGGCGATAAATCGACATCGAAATAAGTCTTTCGGACCCGGGGGCGGTACCCGGCGCCTCCACCCGAGCCCACCTGCCCGACGCGGGCGGGCTCCGGCGGGGGCGAAATAGGTTCGACGAGGGATGTAAAGGGTGCTCTTTTGCCCGGCATGATACCGCCGTTATCGGGTCAAACCTATAGTTGCTAATGACAACTATGCCCCGGTGGCCCTCGCCGCGTAATGCGGTGCTGGTACTGGAAATCAAGTCCTGAGGGTTCGCACCTTTAGGCGGGGCTCGGAGGCGCCTGGCAACAGAAGCCTCCACTTTTCCTTATCCCTGCCCGCGTGCACCGCGCGATTGCATCGATCCCCGCACTCCGGTAGATGTTTGGGAGAGGCGCGAGCGCACACCGATCATGCCGACCGATCACATTCGATACGATCTCCTGGTTCAGGAAGCCCTGCGATCCGTGGTCCGCAAGGTGCTCGGCGACGCCGCCCGCAATGGCCTGCCCGGGGAGCACCATTTCTACATTTCGTTCAAGACCCACGCTCCGGGGGTCATCATCCCGACCACGATGCGCCAGAAATACGCGGACGAAATGACCATCATCCTCCAGCACGAATTCTGGGATCTGGCGGTCAACGGCGAGGGTTTCGAAGTCAGCCTGTCTTTTTCCCGAAAGCCGGAGCGGCTGACTATCCCGTTCGCGGCGATCACCGGCTTCAGTGATCCTTCCGTCCCGACGTTCGGGTTCAAGTTCATGGTGCCGGATGTCGTCGAGAGCAGCGGCTCGACCACTCTCGCGGCCCCGGCCCCGGCGCCGGCCCCGAAGCCCGCCCGGGAACCGGAGCCGGCGGCCAAGCGCGGTCCGACGCCGCCCGCCGCGGCCAAGGCTCTGGGTCCCGTCAAGTCGCAGGAGCCGTCGATCGGCCCGCCGAAGGCGCCCGAAAAGGCCGAAGCGGCCAAGGTCGTCTCGATCGACGCGTTTCGAAAGAAGTGAGCAGCCGCGGACGGAAGCGATGGGCGAGATCATCAATCTTCGCAAGGCCCGCAAGCGGCGCGGGTTGGAAAGGGCCGGGGTCGTCGCGGCGGCCAACCGTGTCGCCTTCGGAACACCCAAGAGCGTCCACGAGACCGCGGCGGCGCTACGGACCCTCGACCGGAAGCGGCTAGACGCGCACAGGCGGGCCGAATCCAACGATGACGATTGAGTCGTCGGCTTCCGAGCGAGACGGGGCGGGCGCGGCTGTGATCAAAAGGTCGCTGGTCATCGCCGGACATCGGACGAGCATCTCCCTGGAAGACGCGTTCTGGCGCGCGCTCAAGGCGTTGGCAGTGCGGCGGGCGCAATCGGTCAACATGCTCGTCACCGAGATCGACGCGCGCCGCGGCCGCGCCAATCTATCCTCCGCGATCCGGGTCTTCATGTTCGAGAACCGGACTCAATAGAGGCCGCCCGCGGTCGGGTCCTGTCGCCGCTGCGGCGCGGCGGCGGCGGGCGGATCGGTCGCAGAGCCCGCGGCGCCCCGCGGGACTCCGGGCTCGGCCGCGGCCGCCGGCGATCCCGAGGGCGGCGGCAAATCCGACGATTGCGGCGCAAGAGCCGCGCGTTTTTCCTCATCGGCGCGCAAGGCTTCGCCTTCGACCCGCCTTCGGTCCGCCTCGGACCTCAGCCGCACCTGCTCCATCGCGAAGGCGTCGAGTTCGAGTTCGCGCCGGCGCAGCGCCTCGTCCGCCTTCAGCCGCCGGTTAAAGAAGGCGCGCTCGCGTATGTCGGACTCGATCGCCGCGATCCGTTCGGTTTCCCGGGCGATCGCCTGGGCCGCCAGACCCGCGACAAAGAGGCTGGAATCAATCTCGCGAACCGACGCCTCGCCGGAACCCTTGACAACGACGCTGATCGACGGCGCGGCGCTGCTCCAGTATTTCGGCGCGCGAAACTGCGTCAGCGCCGCGCGAATCTCGAGCGTGAACGAACGCAGATCGAAGTCCGCGCGCACCAGCGAGTCATCCCATGCGTCGCGCGCCTCGAACGGGCCGACGCGGACGACCCCCGCCGTGAGCGCGGCGGGCGCCTCCGCATCGGCGAGGGCGAGCGATTGCTTGTCGAGTTCCATATCGAGCGCGTGGGCGACGTTCGTCTGATCGATCGGATAGTCGGAGGATTGCGCGCGGTCGATGATGCGGCCCAGTGCGTCTTGATCGAGATGAGGAATCCTTGCGCCAGCGAGTCGAATCCGACCGGTTCCGGCGACCCCGGCGACGAGTGCCGCCGCGCTCTGACCCGAGGTCGCAAAATTCATTGCGCCGGAAAGACGGCCCGTGAAGTCAGGTCGGTCGACCACGACCGGCTCGATCGAGACTTCCCCGGAAAGGGAGGCGTTCGGCCCATCGCGCCGAATCGTCGCGCGGCCGGCGACGGCGCCTCCCGCCAGGCGCATAGAGACATCGTCCAGGTTCAACACGCCCCGCCCCAGACTGAGGCGGACGGCGGCGTCGCGCGCGATTACGCGATCGGTGATGTCGAGCGTGGCGATCTGGAGCCTGATCGCAGCGGTCGGCGGATCGGCGAGGCCAGCGGCGAACCTGGCGTCCGACCATGTCGCGCCGGCCTTGGCCGGTTGCGGCGCGCCGAGCGCCAGCCCGGTCAGCGCCGCCAGCGACAAGTGGTCGACCAAAAGCGCGCCTTCGAGCTGCGGCGTCGCCGCTGTCGTGTCTTCGCCTGCGAGCGACTGCGCGAGCGCGACGTCGGGATCGGCGATCGCAGTTTCGTTCGCCGGCGCCGCCGCCGGGCGATAGGTCAGCGCGCCGGTAAAGCGCGCGCGCCCCGCCGCGCCGCGCAATTGCGCGAGGTCGAGCCGGCCGGCGCGCCAGGTCGCGGCGGCGGACATTTCGGCCGGAACCACCGCCGACCCTTCGGGCGGGGCGACGCCCAGTAAGGCCAGCAGCGGCCCCGCATCGCTCGCCTTGAAGGTTGCGGCGCCCTGCAGCTGCGCGCCATCATCGTCGGACGGCTTGCGCGTCAGGCGGCCGCGCCACGCCAGATCGGAGCCCGCCAGCGAAGCCGAGAACTCTCCGTCGAGGTCTTCGCCCCAGCGTCCGCGGACGGAGGCGCCGATATGGCTGGCGCCCTTGCCGACAAGCGACAGAGCTGGCAATCCCATCTGTCGCAGCAGGGGTGCGGCATCGGATGCGTCGAGCGTGACGGCTGCGTTGAGCGCGCCCCCGGCGGCGCGATCGAGTTTTGCCCCGAGCCGCGTGACGCCTACCGCGCCATCCACAGTCACGTTGAACGGCGCCGCGTCGCCGCCGCTGCCTTGGCCGACGGCGCTAATGGTAAGTTTGGCGGGCGAGAAATAGCCCGAGCGCTCGACCAGCAAGTCGCTCATCGCCCCCGGGGCGATGCGTCGCACGAGGGCGGCGAAGTCGCGCAACCGCGCGGCATCGACCTTCGCGCTCAGCCTGCGGGTCCTGGCGTCGACCGCGCCGGTCGCCTCGACCGAAGCGCCGCCGAGGTCCGCGATCGAGAATCGGTCCAGGCGCAAGTCGTCGCCAGTTTTCGTCAGATCGAGGGTCAGGGATCCACTGTCGACCTGCCCCCCGCCCAGGCGCGCGATATGAATGGCGTGCGCCTCGAGCGTCAGCGAGAGATCGACGTCGCTGACAAGATCGCCGCTCGCCGCAATGTTGGGGAGCGAATCGATGTCCAGCGAGTCGGTCCGCAAATCCATGAATAGCCGCGCGCGCTCGGCGCCGACGGCCCGCGTCGCGGCGAGCGAACCGGTGAATGTCGATCGCTCAAGAACGAGACTGAGGTTTCGCGCGGCGAAGCCGGCGGCGGACAGATCGACGTCCCCCACCAGCGAAGCCGATCGATAGGGCAGCACCTCGCCGACGGCGGCCAGACGCGCCGCGAGATCCGGCGCGCCCGACGCGAGCCAGTCGCGAAAGCGGCGAGCGTCGCCGACGCTTGCGTCCAGACGGCCCTCAAAGCCCGGGGCCGAACCGAACTCGACGGTCCCCGTGGCGAGGATATGGCCGCGACCGGGCGGACTCGCCTCCAGCCTGCCGAGGATCGGCGCGCCGATTCCAGCGGTTGCGGCGAGGGAGACGTCGGCGATGGTGTCGCCGCCGAGGATCGCCGCCGGCGTCGAAAGTTCGAGCGACAGCGCCACGGGCGGCCCGCTACCCGTCGCCAGGCCCGCCAAGGCGGCGTTCAGTGCGGCGAAGGCCTGCGACGGCGTCGAGGATTCCTCGCCCTCGGGACGCAAAGCGGCGTCGAAATTGAGCTGCTTGGCCGCGAGCACGACGGACATTTGCGGCGCTGCGCCAAACTGCGCGCGCGCGGAGCCCGTCGCCGTCAGCGGACGATCCTCGGGTCCGATCCGGATGTCGAGATCGGCCAGCGCGGCCTCGCTGAAATTGGCCTTCAAGGCGCCCGCGGCGCGCCACGGCGTGTGTCCTGCAGCGACCCTGACAACGCCGGTGAAGACAGCCGCGCCGGAATATCCGAGCACCGCGGCGCTCGACGTCGGCGTCGCCGCGGCGAGGGTCACGGCGCCGTCGAATTCGCCGTGCGGGAGTCCCGGGCCGGCGCTGATCACCGACTTGAGGCGCAGGCCGTCGCCTTCGACCGGGCCGGACGCAAAGCTGAACGCGATTTTCACCCCTTCCGGGCCGGCAGCCACGCCGGCGCCCCTGAATGGCCCGAGCAACGAGGCGGCTTCGGCGTCGAGATCGATCCCGCCGATATCCAGTGGCGCCGCGCCGCCGGCCTGCGCGATTCTCAGACGGCCGTCGCGAACCACGACCTTGTCGAAAGCGATCGAATCGGACCGCTCGGCGAGATCGAGTCTGGGCAGCGCGATCCGCCCGTCCGAGCCGCGCGCGAGGTCCAGGGTCGGCTGGGCGAAGGCGGCCTGGGTAAATCGGACCTCGCCGCGAGCGAGCGAGGTGATGCCGAGCGACAGGTCGATCCGGCCGCAGGAGAAGATCGCGCCGCCGGCGCGCGGGGTTCCGACCTCGACCCGATTCAGGGTGATGAACGGCGTCGGCAGCAGCTTCAGATCGATGGCGCCGCGCACGGTCACGCGAACGCCAAGAACGCGACCGAGCTGCGCCTCGATCAGGCCGCGTTGCCCGTCCCAGTCAACGAAGTATGGTCCGACCAGCGCCGTGGTGAGCGTCAGGATCAGAATTATGGCGAGAACAGTAAGACCAGCACGCAAGATTTGACCGTCGATTCCGATTGGGGCCGCCTGCACCAGCGCGACAATATCCCAATTCGTGGCGCGAACGTGACGGAGCGAGGCGGGCGCGCGACCGGATGGCGGCAAGGCGTCTCATTGACTGAGGATCTTGCCGGGATTGAGCAGGTTGTTGGGATCGAAGGCCCGTTTGATCCGGCGCATCAGGTCGAGGGTCGCAGCGGGATGCTCCTCCTCGAGGTAGCCGATCTTCTTCTGGCCTACGCCATGTTCGCCAGTGCAGGTGCCGTCCATCGCCAGCGCCCGGTGCACGAGGCGCGACGAAAACGCCTCCGCCCGGGCGACGTCGGCGGGATCGTCGATGTCGACGAGCGGGCTGACGTGGAAATTGCCGTCGCCGACATGGCCGACGATCGGCGCCGTCAGCCCAGCCTCGGCGACGTCGCGCAGGGTTTCCTCCACGCAATCGGCGAGCCGCGAGATCGGCACGCAGACGTCGGTCGCGAACGGCCGGGCGCCTGGGCGCAGGGTCATCGACGCCCAGTAGACGTCGTGGCGCGCCTGCCAGAGCCGGCTGCGTTCCTCCGGCCGCGTCGCCCAGACGAACGGGCCGCCACCGAACTCGGCGGCGATCTCGCCGAAGCGCTGCGACTGCTCGGCGACGCCGGCCGGCGTGCCGTGGAACTCGACGAACAGCATCGGCGTCTCCGGCAGGCCGAGCTTCGAATAGCCGTTGCACGCCTTGACCTGAAGCGCGTCGAGCAGCTCGATGCGCGCGACCGGCAGGCCGGACTGGATCGTCGCGATCGTCGCGCCGCAGGCCCCGCGGACGTCGCCGAACGGGCAGTGGCCGGCGGCGATCTCCTCTGGGATCCCGTGCAGCTTCAGCGTGATCTCGGTGATGACGCCGAGCGTGCCCTCGGAGCCGACGAACAGGCGGGTGAGATCATAGCCGGCTGAGGATTTCTTCGCCCGGCTCGCCGTCCGGACGATCGAGCCTTCGGCGGTGACCACGGTGAGCGACAGCACATTGTCCTTCATGGTGCCGTAGCGCACCGCATTGGTGCCCGACGCGCGCGTCGCCGCCATGCCGCCGAGCGAGGCGTCGGCGCCGGGATCGATGGGGAAGAACAGCCCGCTGTCGCGCAGATAATCGTTGAGCGCCTTGCGCCGCACGCCCGGCTCGACGACGCAGTCGAGATCCTCGGCGTGGACGGCGAGGATGCGGTCCATCCGCGTGGTGTCGATCGAGACGCCGCCGAACGGCGCGTTGACATGTCCCTCGAGCGAGGTGCCGGCCCCGAACGGAATGATCGGCGCGTCATGGGCGGCGCAGAGTCGCACGGCGTCGACGACGTCCTGCGTGCTCTCGACGAAGACGACCGCGTCGGGCGGCGCATTGGCGAGCCAGGTCAGCGTATGGCCGTGCTGGATGCGCACCGCCTGCGAGGTGACGAGCCGGTTGCCGAAGCGCGCGGCGAGCGCTTGGTTAAGCGCCTCGACCGCCTGCGGGGCACGCGGCCCGTCGCGGCGGCGAGACGATCCATGCGATTCATCCACGGCGGACGTCTCCCTTCCGACCCAGCATAGCGGGCGGCTTTGGCGAGGCAAGTGTGGGCCGGGCTCACCCCGCCCGCCGCCACGCGCCACTCCCCGCGTCGAACAGCGATTTCGCGCCGAACGCAATGAACAGCATGCCGACGACGCGCGTCACCGCCACACCGTGGCGCAGGAAGAAGCGCCGCACCGCGGGCAGGCCGGCGGCGAAGATCAGCGCCATGTCGGCGACCAGGAAGCCGGCGAAGGCGGCGAGCATCAGCCGCGGGGCGTCGGCGAAGGTCAGCTCGCCCGCGAAGGGTGCGGCAATCGCGGTGAACATCGCGGCGGCGACCGGATAGGCCTTCGGATTGGTCAGCCCGAACGCCATGCCGGCGAGCAGAGGGCGGTGGGCGCCGACGGTCTGCGGCGCGGCTCCCTTGCGCGTCGTCACCGCCTTGACGCCGAGATGGATCAGATAGAGGCCGCAGCCGGCGCCGAGCAGCTCGAACAGCAGCGGCCCGATCCGGCTGACGCCGACGATCGCTGCGAAGGCGAGCGCGCTCCAGGAGACGTCGCCGACGAGATGGCCGCCGATGAACCAGGCGCCCGCTGCGCGCCCTTTCGATGCGGCGAGGGTGAACAAGGCGAGGAAGGCCGGGCCGGGCGAGACAACATAGAGAAAGGCGGCCGCCGCCGTCGCCAGATAGAGTTTCTCTACAATCATGCCGGCCTCTCCGTCGCGAGCTTCTTCAGGGCGTAGAGCGCCGCCTGCGCCTCGCGCGGCGACAGCTCGTCGGGATCGATCGCGGCGAGCGCCTCGCGCAATTCGTCCTTGCGCGGCGGCGGCTTGGCCGCGAGCGCGAACAACGGCAGTTCGTCGATGCTGCGCAGCGCCGCGCCCGCCCGGTTGGTCGCCTCGAGTTCGGCGAGGATCGTCCTGGCGCGATCGATCACGCCCTGCGGCAGGCCGGCGAGCCGGGCGACCTGGATGCCGTAGGAGCGGTCGGCCGAACCCGGCGCCACCTCGTGCAGGAACACCAGCGAATGGTTCCATTCGGTGACCCGCATCATCAGGTTGAACAGCCGCGGCAGGGTGCGCGACAGCCGCGTCAGCTCGTGAAAATGGGTCGCGAACAGCGTGCGCGAGCGGTTGACTGCGTTGAGGTGCTCGATCGTCGCGAAGGCGATCGACAGGCCGTCGAAGGTCGCCGTGCCGCGGCCGATCTCGTCGAGGATCACCAGTGAGCGCAGGCTCGCCTGGTTGAGGATCGTCGCGGTCTCGACCATTTCGACCATGAAGGTCGAGCGGCCGCGCGCGAGGTCGTCGGCCGCGCCGACGCGCGAGAACAGACGGTCGACGACGCCAATATGCGCGCGCCGCGCCGGCACGAAGGCCCCCATCTGGGCGAGCGCGACGATCAGCGCGTTCTGGCGCAGATAGGTCGACTTGCCTGCCATGTTGGGGCCGGTGATCAGCGCGATGCGGCCGCCGTGCGCGATTTCGCCGGAGAGGTCGGCGTCATTGGCGACGAAGGCCTCGCCGCGCGCGCGCAGCGCTGCCTCGACGACGGGATG
>JBEKEI010000095.1:0-18412 GCA_050013915.1 Roseiarcus sp. | reverse complement strand
CTCGATGTCGTCGTCGATGCCGGCGGGATCGAGGCCGCCGACCAGATCGGCGCCGTCGCGGATCGCCGCGTCGAGCAGGTCGGCGACGCCGGGATCGGCGATCACGCCGCTCTGCGGGAAGGCGACGATCTGGATGTCGACGAGTTGCTGCGCCTCCTCGCGCGCGCGCAGCAGCGCATGCAGGCTGGACAGGCCGACCTCGCTGTCGATGTCGACATGGCTGCGCACCGCCGTGGTGCCATGCGCGACGATCTCGGCGATCAGGCGGCGCGCGCGCGCCTCGACCGGATCGCCCAATTGGCGCCGCAGCTCCTTCTCGCGCGCGATCCGTTCGGCGACCGTGTCGCCCGGCCGGTGCGGCTGGAACGGCAGGCCGAGCAGCGTCTTGTCGAGATGGATGTGGCCGTCGACGAAGCCGGGGACGAGCAGCGCGCCGGCGAGGTCGATCGTCTGCCCGACTTCCGGCGCCGGCGCTCCCGCCTCGTCAATCCCCGCGATCCGCCCGTCGGCGATCGCGACGTCGGCGCGGCGGCCGTCGGGCAAAGTCGCATCGACGAGCCGGGTCGCGGTCACGGGGTCAGCCGCATCCGCCGCGCGGCGACGACCTGATAGAGCCGGTCGCCGGTCAGCGCCCATTCCTCGCGCGCGGAAAAGGTGAGGCTGAGATCATGCTCGTCGTCGGAGGCGACCGCGGCGGCGGCGATTTCGGGCCAGTCGGGGCAGGGCGCCCGACGCCAGGCGTCGAGCGCCTCGGCCGAGGGCAGATCGGGAAAGCCGATCTTGGGATAGAGCGCGGCGATCGCCTGCCAGAAATAGCGCTGCGCAAGTTCGGGCGCCGGATTGACCGGCGCGATCAACCGCAGCCAGTGGCAGCCCGTCACCGCGTGAAGCGCGCAGAAATCCATCGTTCCGGCATAGAGGCCGAGCGAGGCCGCGCGCATGCGAGCGAGCGTCTCCGGCCCGATCGCGAGGCGATCGACGAACCCCCGGAATTCCGCCTTGACGCCGATCGCGCGCATGAAATGCCAAAGCAGGTCGATCTCGACCTCGACATGGCGGAACGTCTCGACCGGCCTCATCGCGACGAGCACCGCGGCGGGATCGTCGGTCGTCGGCGGCGCCCCGGTCGCGGCGCCGAGCTCGAGGTACGTCGCCGACCAGTAGCCGAGCGCGGCGGCGATTTCAGCGTCATCGTCGCGCAGCACGCCATAGGCGAGCCGCATCAGGCCGTGGGTCGCGCTCGCGGCGAGGCCCGGCAGCAGCCGCGGCAGATGGGCCGCGATGGTCGCGCGCGCGCCGCGCCGCGCGACTTCGCCCTCGAACAAGGCGCGATAGTCGGTCTCGCGCCCGCGATCCCCCAGCGTCGCCGTCCAGCGCTCGCGCGCGATCCTGTCGACCGGCGGCGGCGCGGCGACGAGGCCGTTCGCGTCGCGGTAGCGCGCGAAGAATTCCGCGAGCCGCGCGTCGGAGCCGCCGAGCCGCTGCATCGCGACGAGGACCATCGGCAGATGATTGGCGAGGAACAGCGGGAACTCGCCGCTGAAGCGGCGGGCGTCGCCGAGCAGCCGGTCGAGTTCGCCCGCGCCGCCGCGCGGGCGGCGGGGATCAGACCGGAGAGCTGACGCCATCGGACGCCTCCACCAAATCGTCGGCGCGGAAATGCGCCTCATCATGGCCCATCAGGCCGGCGAGGCGCAGGTCGACGTCCGCGAGGAACGGACTGCGCGCGCCGCCGCGAGGTCGCGGTCGACCCGCGCCTCCAGACGATCGAGCGACGAGTCCGATATTTCGCCTGTCGCGTCCATTCCGAGCCCCGATTTCCCCTGCCCGCCCCAAGGCGCCACAATGGCCCCTTCGGTCGAAAGAGGAAACCGGAAATGTCGCCGTCTCGCCCGCCTTCCCCGGGCGCTGCGAGGCGAACGAACAGGAAGCGCCCGCGGCGCCAAACATCGGAGGCTAATCGCGCAATAAAACAGCATGGCGCCATGTGTTAGACCGGCCGACGGTGTCGCAAGCCATGTGGACATTACTTTGGAAACGCGCGATGCTGCCTGCCAGCGCGTGTATCTATCGGCGCGATCCCAAGCTTTGCCAATGCCACAGCACCAAGGGGATGTCGATGAGTCACCACCGGATGTTTGCAATCGCCGCGGCGGCTGGGCTCGCCGCGCTGTCGCCGGCGCGCGCTGCGGACAAGCCATATGACGGCTTGACGCTGAACCTCGCCTCCCAGAACGACCAGTTCGCGACGGTGCTCGCCGATCTCTCGCCGAAGTTCAAGGAGGCGACCGGGATCACGGTCAAGGTCGACATCCTCAGCTACCCCGAACTGCTGACCAAGGTCACCGCCGACTTCGTCGGCCACACCAAGGGCTATGATCTCCTGACGATGGACATCGTCTGGTCGGGTCAGTTCGCCGAGAGCGGCTACACGGTCGACCTCGCCGACTGGATCAAGCGCGACGCCGCGGAGATCAACGTCGACGACATCTATCCCGTGCTGATGGCCTCGCTCGGCGGCTACAAGGGCAAGCAGGTGGCGTTCCCATTCGCCGGCTACGCCAACGTGCTCGCCTATCGCACCGATCTCTACAACGAGGCCGGCCTGAAGCCGCCGGAGACGATGGAGGACATGGTCGCCAATGCGGCCAAGCTGACCGCTCCGCCCAAGCATTACGGCTTCGTCGCCAACGGCCAGAAGGGGCCGGCGGTCGCGCAGGACTGGATGCAGTACAACGCCGAGATGGGTGGCTCGATCCTCGGCGCCGACGGCAAGCCGGCACTGAATTCCGACGCCAACGTCAAGAGCCTGGCGGTCTACAAGGCGCTGTTCGACAAGACCGCGCCGCCCGGCGCCGCCGACTACGACTGGGGCGGCCGCGAGGAGAGCTTTCGTCAGGGCCTCGCTGCGCAGATGCAGACCTGGTCGGTCGGCGCCCCCGGCTACTTCAATCCCGAGACTTCGAAGGTGGTCGGCAAGGTCGCGCTGATGGTGGCGCCGCCCGGCAAGGGCCTGCCGAAGAAATACGGCGTCGGCGGCTGGGGCATCGCGATCAACGCCGACATCGACGCCACGAAGAAGGAGGCGGCTTGGCTCTACATCAAGTGGCTGACCAGCCCGGCGATCCACAAGGAGTTCAACCTGCGCGGAGCCGGCAGCTATCTGCGCATCAGCGAGACCCACGATCCCGACCTGCTCGCCAAATACCCGTTCCTGCCCGTGCTCGACGAAGTGTTCGCGCACGGCGACGGCGAGTACCGCCCGCGCATTCCGCAATATCCGCAGATCCAGGATATTCTGGGCACTGCGGTCAACGCGGTGCTGATCGGCGACATCGATCCGAAGAAAGCTCTCGACGGGGCGCAGGCGGAGGCGGCCAAGCTGTTCTGAGCGGGCCGGGACTTTGGAGAGTGGCGCGGGTCGAGGATTTCGCCCCTTTGCCGCGTGCGACAGAGGGTAGGGCCAAGGGGCGGTCTGAAAACGCAGGACATTGGAGGCGCGGCCTCATCCGGCGTTTCGCGTCCCCTGCTCCCGCAAGCGGGAGCATAGGAGGTTCACCTCGATTTGCTCGACGCGCGCCGCCGGCTGGTTCGCGGGTCTCGCGTCGTGACAAGCCCCGCGAGAAAGATTGACGGTTGACCATCGCACGCGCGGATCGCCTCCCCTCTCACGGCCGCGCCTCCCGCCCGGCCGTCGCGATCCCCGCCGCCCGCCGGTTCAGCTACCGGCGCCGGCGGCAATTGTTCCTCGTCCTGCTCGGCGCGCCTGCGCTCCTCTATGTGCTCGCGGTCGCGATCTGGCCGCTCGCGCAGGGGGTCGCGGACAGTTTCTACGACTACAGCCTGCTGCGGCCGAACCGGACCCAGTACATCGGCCTCGACAATTATCGTAACCTCTGGGCCGACGAGGCGGCGCGGCGCTCCGTCCTCACCACCGCGACCTTCACCGTCGCGGCGGTCGTGCTCGAGTTCCTGCTCGGACTCGGGCTCGCTCTGCTACTATGGCGCGATAACCGGTTCCAGCGCGTTTGCCTCGCGCTGCTGCTGATCCCGGTCACCGTGACGCCGGTCGTCGTCGGCCTCGTGTTCCGCGCCCTGCTCGCCGCCGACTACGGCCTCATCGGCTACTACCTCGCGGCCTCGGGCCTCTCGAACCCGCGCGGCTTGCTCGGCGACCCGCACAGCGCGCTGGCGACGCTGGTCGCCATCGACGCCTGGCAATGGACGCCGTTTATGGCGCTGATCCTGCTCGCCGGCCTGAAATCGCTCCCGACGGACGTTCTCGAAGCTGCGCGGGCCGACGGCGCGACCCCCGCCCAACGGTTCCGCCTCGTTGTGCTGCCGATGATGCTGCCCGCGATCTTCCTCGCCCTGGTGCTGCGGACGATGGATGCATTCCGCGTCTTCGACATCGTATTCGCGACGACCAACGGCGGGCCGGCCGACGCGACCAATGTGCTGATGATCTACGCGGTCAAACAGGGCCTCGAATTCTTCAACGTCGGCTTCGCCGCCGCGATCGCCAATGTGATGATCCTCTGCGTCGCGGTGCTCGCGGTCCTGTTCATCGCGCTGGTGCGCCGCGCCGACAAGCGAGCGAACGAATCGTGAGCCGCGCCGCCTCGTCGCGCACGCTGCTCGCCGAACGCGGCGCGCTCGTCCTGATCACCGGATTCTTTCTCGCCCCGGTCGCCTGGATGATCGCGACCGCCTGGAAGCCCGCGCGCGACATTTTCAGCATTCCGCCGACCCTCCTGTTCACCCCGACGCTCGCCAATTTCCGCAGCGTGTTTCATTATTTCGACCTCGCTCATCTCCTCGAGAGCAGCCTCATCATCAGCTTCGGCGCGGCGGCGCTTTCGCTGCTGATCGGCGTGCCCGCCGGCTATTCACTCGCGCGCGCGCGGACGAAATGGGCGATTGGCCTCGCCTATTTCTTTCTCGCCGTGCGCACCGTGCCGCCGGCGGCGACGCTGATCCCGTTCTACATGATGATGCGCGACATCGGCCTGCTCGGCACGTGGTGGGCGGTGATCCTCCTCGATACGACGCTCAACGCCGCCTTCGTCGTCTGGATGATGTTTTCCTACTTCCGCTCGCTGCCCAGGGAGATGGAGGAGGCGGCGCTGACCGACGGCTGCACCCTGTTCGGCAGTTTCCGGCGCGTCGCGCTGCCGCTGGTGAGGCCCGGCATAGTCGCGAGCGCGCTGCTGTGCGTCATGTTCAGCTGGAACGATTTCCTCTTTTCGTCCTTCCTCACCCGCGCCGACAGCAAGCCGATCTCGGTGGCGCTGCTGACCGCCTACGGCACCAAGGACATTACCTGGGGCACGCTCGGCGCGCTCGCCCATTTCTCGACCGTCCCGATCGTGCTGATCGGGCTGCTGCTCAACCGCCATTTCGTGCAGGGGCTGACGCGCGGGGTGAACTGAGCGGGCGTCTCGCGCGTTGATGGGGCGGGAGGCGACCGGCGCGGTCGCCCGGCCGATCGATTGCGCGCCGGCGTTTGACGCAGCGCAAGGCCGCGCGCGGCCGAGGCGGGCCAGTCTAGGCGCGCCGTTCCCGTGCGAGATGCCACAGCAAACCGGAGTCCGCCATGACCGACGAAATCGCCCCCTTCGAACCCGCGGCGCCCTCCGGCCAGACCGTCGAGATCGACGCGCAATTGCGCGCCGCCGCCGCGCTCGAATATATCGCCGCGCAACTCGGCCAGATCAATGCGCGCCTCAAACGCGCCGAGGACGCGGCCGCGCCGACCCTCGACCCGCCGCCGGAGATCGCCGGCGCGACCGCCGACGAAGAGCTGGAGTCGCTGGTCGATCGCTCGCTGAGATAGCCCGGCGGTCCCGCCGAGGCCGCCCTGGGTCCGGTGGCGATCCGCGCTATTCGCCGACCGTGCGTTCGTCGATCGCCGCGCCTGTCCGCCGGTCGAACAGCAGCGCGCGCTCCAGATCGACGCCGATCGGCGCCAGGTCGCCCGTCTTGATCGCGGCGAAGCCGTCGACCAGCGCGCGCACCCGCGCCCGTTCGCCGCGCGGCAGTCTCGCGCCGGCGGCGTCGTCGAGGCCGAGGCCGTCGGCGTCGAGGCGCGGCGGCGCAACGTCGATTTCGCAGTGGACGAGCAGCGCGGCGCCGAGATCCTCGACGAATGCGACCTCGCCCGTCAGCGCGCCGCCCGGTGCGCCGACGCTCAAGGCCTCCGGGCGCAGCCCGACGACGACGGCGGCGCCGACTTGATCGGCGATCGCCGGCTTGCGCGCCACGAGGGCGGCGGGCAGGGCGAGCCGCGCGGCGCCGAGCGCCAGCGCCCAGCCGGAGCCGTCGCCCACGATCCGCCCCTCGATCAGATTGATCGCGGGCGAACCGATGAAGCTGGCGACGAACAGGTTGGCGGGGTTGTGATAGAGGTCGCGCGGCGTCCCGAGCTGCTGCAGAACGCCGCGGTTCATCACCGCCACGCGGTCACCCATCGTCATCGCCTCGACCTGATCGTGGGTGACGTAGATCGTCGTGACTCCGGTCATCTTCTGGATCCGCGCGATTTCCGCGCGCATCTGGACTCGCAGACGAGCGTCGAGATTGGACAGGGGCTCGTCCATCAGGAAGGCGTGTGGCTCGCGGACGATCGCGCGGCCCATCGCGACCCGCTGGCGCTGGCCGCCGGAGAGCTGCGCCGGCTTGCGCGCCAGCTGATCGGTGAGTTCGAGAATCCTGGCCGTCGCGGCGACCTTGGCCGCGATCTCGGCCTTCGCCATGCCACGCACCTTGAGCCCGAAGCCGATATTGTCAGCGACGGTTAGATGAGGGTAGAGCGCATAGCTCTGGAACACCATCGCGATGTTGCGGTCACGCGGCGAGAGGTCGTTGGCGACAGCGCCGCCGACCCGGATCGTCCCCGCGCTGATGTCCTCGAGGCCGGCCACCATCCGCAGCGCGGTCGATTTGCCGCATCCCGACGGCCCGACCAGCACCAGGAATTCGCCGTCCTCGATCGTGAGGTCGAGCCCGCGCACCGCGTGCAGCCCGTCCGCGTAGAGCTTGCTGACGTTCTCGAAGACGATCTGGGCCATCGCGTCTCGGAAATTGAGGCAGCCGAGGCGCGAGCGTGCCATGCGCGGGCGTCGCGGTCAAAGCGGGCGACGAGGCGTCTGGATGGCGATCTCCACGCGCGGCGAGGCGCCCGGACGATCGCATCCATCCGCGTTCCCCGACGTTTCCGCGTGATGATCGTCTGTCTCCGCGCCGCTCTCCGGCGCCTACTGATCGCGCCGATTCTGCTTGCGACCGCCGCGCTAGCCGCGGATCGACCGTGGGAGGATCGCGCGCTTCCTGCCTCCGTGCGCGCTGTGCTGGTCGTCGGCCGGATGACCTTGGCGGAAAAGCTCTCGCTCGTCCACGGCGGCCTCGGCGCGCCCTGGGGCCAAGAGGCCAAGCCGCGCGGCGCGATCGGATCGGCCGGCTATGTGCCGGGCGTCGCGCGGCTCGGGGTACCCCCGCTGCAGGAGACCGACGCCGAGCTCGGGGTGGCCAATCCCGGGGGAATCCGGCGCGGCGACACCGCGACCGCGATGCCCGCCGATCTCGCGCTCGCCTCGACCTGGGACATCGATCTGGCGCGGCGCCAGGGCGAGGCGGTCGGCGCCGAGGCGCGCGCTAGGGGCTTTTCGGTGCTGCTCGGCGGCGCGTCCAACCTCATCCGCGATCCCCGCGGCGGCCGCAACTTCGAATATTTCTCAGAGGATCCGCTGCTGACCGGCCTGATGGCGGGCAATGCGATCGCCGGCGTCCAGAGCAACCGGATCCTCGCCACGCTCAAGCATTTCGCGCTCAACGCGCAGGAGACCGACCGCGTCGTCCTCGATGCGAGAATCGACGCCGCCGCCGCCCGCGAGTCGGATCTCCTCGCCTTCGAGATCGCCATCGAGACCGGCCGCCCGGGCAGCGTGATGTGCGCCTACAACCTGGTCGACGGCGCCTATTCCTGCGAGAACGCCTGGCTGCTGGATTGGGTGCTGAAGCGGGACTGGCGCTATCCCGGCTTCGTCATGTCCGACTGGGGCGCGGTCCATTCGACCGTGCGCTCGGTCCTCGCCGGGCTCGACCAGGAATCGGGAGAGCAGCTCGACACGGCGAATTTCCTGGGCGTCCCGCTCGCGCAGGCGCTGGCGGCCGGCGCGGTTCCCGAGGCGCGGCTCGACGATATGGCGCGCCGGATCCTCGGCGCGATCTTCGCCAGTGGTCTGTATGACTCGCCGCCGCGGCCGGCGCCGGTCGACGTCGCCGCGAGCGACCGTACCGCGCTCGCGATCGCGCGCGAAGGAATCGTCCTCCTCAAGAACGACGCCGTTCTCCCGCTGGCGGCGGATGCCGGGCGGCTCGCGGTGATCGGCGCCCACGCCGACCGGGGCGTGTTGTCGGGCGGCGGGTCGTCGCAGGTGGTTCCGCGCGGCGGCGTCGCTGCCACCGAGCCGAGCCGAGACGGCGACGGCGCGCTAGTCTTCGACCCTTCCTCGCCCCTCGAGGCGATCCGCCGGCAATTTCCGAGGGCACGGGTCGCCTATGACGACGGCCGCGATCGCGCGCGCGCGGCGCGGCTCGCCGCCGGCGCCGCGACGGCGATCGTGTTCGTCGATCAATGGATGACCGAGACCCGGGACGCGCGCGATCTCGCCCTGCCGGACGCCCAGGACGAACTCGTCGCGGCGGTCGCGCGCGCCAATTCGCGCACGATCGTCGTGCTCGAGACGGGGGGGCCCGTCCTCATGCCCTGGCTCGGCCGGGTAGCGGCGGTTCTCGAGGCCTGGTATCCCGGCCAGAAGGGCGGCGAGGCGATCGCCGAAATCCTGTCCGGCGCGGTCGATCCCTCCGGGCGCCTGCCGGTCACCTTTCCGCGTGACGCCGGCCAGCTCGCCCACCCCGGGCCGTTCGGCGACCCGAAGGCCGCGCCGCTCGGTCCAGTCGGGCGCGGCGGCCACTACGGCGCGATCTTCGCCGCCGATTACGACGAAGGCGCGATGGTTGGTTACAAATGGTTCGCCGGAAACGGCGAGCGTCCGCTGTTTCCCTTTGGCTTCGGGCTTTCCTACGCGAACTTCAGCCTGCGCGACCTCGCCGTCGAGGTCAGGGGCAATTCCGTGCGGGCGAGCGTCACGGTGCGCAACGCGGGATCGAGGGCGGCCGCGGCGATCCCCCAAGTCTATGTGTCGGGCGGCGCGGGGGCGGACGTTCCCCTGCGGCTCGCCGGCTGGCGCCGGATCGCCCTGCGGCCCGGCGAGGAGCGCCGCGCGACCGTTTCGATCGATCCGCGACTGCTCGCGCGGTTCGACGAAGCGGCCGATCTCTGGGCGATCGCCGGCGGCGCCTACCGGATCGCCGTGGGCTTCGACGCCGCGCATCCGGCCCTCGCGGCGATCGCCAATGTCGAACCGTCGCGCCTGCCGCCGTGATCGGGGCGCAATGACCGGGCGCCGTCAGGGCTTGTGTTCGTAGACCAGCCGGGCGCGGATCGTGCCCTCCAGCGCGCGGATTTCAGCGAGGACGCGCTGGCTGTCGGCGGCGGCGGCGTCCGCGTCGAGGACGACGTAGCCGACGTCGTTGTGGGTCTCGTAATATTGGGCGGCGATATTGATCGCGTGGCGCGCGAGAACCTCGTTGAGCCTACCGAGCATGCCGGGAAGATTGCGCTGGACCTGGATGAAGCGCGTTCCCGTCGGCCGCGCCGGCAGCTGCACTTGGGGAAAGTTCACCGCGCCCATCGTCGAACCATTGTCGCTGTAGTCGATCAGCTTGCGCGCGACCTCGGCGCCGATGCGCTCCTGCGCCTCCTCAGTCGAACCGCCGATATGCGGCGTCAGGATAACGTTCTCCAGCCCCTGCAGAGGCGAGACGAACCGTTCCGCATTGGAACTGGGCTCGACCGGAAACACGTCGATCGCCGCGCCCCGCAGCCGCCCCGCGCGCAACGCGGCGGCGAGCGCGTGGAGGTCGACCACCGTGCCGCGGCTGTTGTTGATGAGATAGGCGCCCGGCTTCATCGCGGCGATATCCGCTGCGCCGATCATGCCGTGAGTGGCGGGAGTCTCAGGCACGTGAAGGGTCACGATGTCGCTTTGCGCGAGCAGCTCCTGCAGGCTCTGGGTGGGTTCGGTGTTGCCGTGGCGCAGCTTGTCGGTCGTGTCGAAGAACACGACCCGCATGCCAAGCGCCTCGGCGAGATTTGAAAGCTGGGACCCGATATTGCCGTAGCCGACGATGCCGAGCGTCTTGCCCCTGACCTCGTAGCTGCCGAGCGCCGATTTGTCCCATTGTCCGCCATGCGCGGCGACCGAGCGCGGAATGACGCGACGCAGCAGCATGACAATCTCGCCGATCACCAATTCCGCGACGCTGCGGGTGTTGGAGAATGGCGCGTTGAACACGGGAACGCCGAGCCGGCGCGCCGCATCGACGTCGACCTGGTTGATGCCGACACTGAAGCAGCCGATCGCGATCAGGCGGTCGGCCGCCTCGAGAATGTCGGGGGTGATCTGCGTGCGCGAGCGTATGCCGAGTAGATGCACGCCCTTGACGGCCTCGCGCAGCGCGTCGCCGGCGAGCGCCCTGGGCAGCCGCTCGAGGCTCGAATATCCCGCGGACTCGATCATCCCGACGGCGGTGTCGTTGACGCCCTCGAGGAGCAGGATGCGAATCTTGTCTTTGGCCAGCGAGAGTTGCGATCGGGGTGGGGAGCGGCTCTGCACGGTGGTTCGGCATCCTTAGTGCGGGAGGGTCAGTCGGGCTCCGCTCGCCGGCGGTGGGCAGCGCGGCGCGGCGCGCGGCGATCGGCCGCGCCTAGCCTCTATACACGCCCCGGCCCCAGGGTTCCATCGCCTTCGCTGCGCCGCACAAACCCGGGCGCGCGGCGGCGGCGCGACGACCCGCTTTACGTGCCGCACGGGGCGGGCTAGCCTAGTCGCCGATCCAGAGTCGCTCTGTCGAACTTCTGGAGAATGAAGACAACGAGGCGCGCGCCGGACGCGCCCTTTCCGGAGCAACGGAAGGGGCAGGCGATGACGCTTGAAACCGGGAGGGACGTCAAGTGAAGGTCATTCTTCGTTACGGCATCATAGCGTCGGTAGCCTGCCTGTGGGGCTCTGGCGCGCTCGCGCAATCGGGCGCGATCAACAAGGCGGTCGGCGGCTATTCCTTCGAGGACGCGGCCAAGGAAGCGCCGGGGACCAAGAAGGACGGCAAGCCGCTCACCTTCGCGATCATCACCCACACCGCCGGCAATGGCTTCTTCGATCCGGTCTACGTCGGCGCCCAGGTCGCCGCCAACGCGTTCGGCATCAATCTCATCCGGCTCGGCTCGGAAGCGCCGATCGACGACATCCCGCGCGAAATCCAGATCCTCAACCAGATCGTCAACGATCCCACCATCAACGGCGTCATCATGACGACGCCGCAGGTCGGCGCCTATGACGACATCGTCAAGAAGCTCGAGGAGCGCGGGGTGGTCGTCGCCACGACCAATTCCTTCGATCCGACCCTCTACGACCGCTCCAACATCAGTCATACCGGGCAGGACGCCTCGGCGGCGGCGATCGGTGGCGAGGCGATCGTCAAATGTCTCGTCAAGAACAACATCAAGGGCGGCACGATCCTGTTCCCCAACACGGTGCCGGTCGGCAACATCGAGGTCAACAAGCGCGTCACCGCCGCCTTCGAGGCGACGCTGAAGGCGCTGAAGGCGGCCAATCGCCTCAAGGACTTCAAGGTCGACGCGGGCCCCAACAACATCGGCGTCGACGTCGGCACCGACATCACCGCAGGCCCGATCGTCCAGCTGATCGAGAGCCGCAAGGACGTCGTCGGCCTGTTCGGCCCGAACGGCGGCGTGACTCCGGCGATCGGCGACGCGATCTCGCAACTGAAGCTCAACAACAAGATCTGCTCCTACGGTTTCGATCTCGGGCCCAAGCAGCTCGAGGCGATCAAGACCGGCGCGCTGATGGGCTCGCTCGGGCAGCAGCCGTTCCTGCAGGGCTTCTATCCCGTGGTGCAGCTCTACCTGCAGCTCGACCGCAACATCGCCGCCGCCAATCTCGACACGCGCGCCCAGCTCGTGACCAAGGAGAACATCGAGAAGGTCGGCAAGCGCTACGAGAACTGAGGGCGCGTTCCGAAACGCCCCCGCACTCTCGGAATTCCCTCCCCCGCGAAGCGGGGGAGGCTACGGGTGGGGGCTCGCGCCGCCCCCCTCCCCAGCCCTTCCCCGCAAGCGGGGGAGGGAGAAACCTTCCTGCCTCCCACCTCACGGAACGCCCATGACCGCCGCGGCCATCGCGACCTCCCCGAGCGAAGGCCGGCGTGACGGGTCGCTGCTGGTCGGCGGCTGGGAGGTCGGGCTGCTGGCGATCATGGCCGCGCTCTATGCGGGCGGCCTCTATCTCAACCCCGCCTTCTTCGGCTCCGCCGACGCGCTCGCCTCGGTGCTGCGTGACGCCTCGCGCTACGGCGTGATGGCGGTCGGCATGACCTTCGTGCTGGTCAACCGCGAACTCGACCTTTCCGTCGGCTCGACTTTCGGCCTCACCGCGACCTTCTTCGGAATGCTGTTCGCGCCGACCTATTTCGACCTCGACGCGACCACGGCCGTGTTCTGGTGTGTCGTGCTCGGCCTTGTCATCGGCCTCGTCAACGGCGTGCTGGTCACCATTCTGGAAGTGCCCGCCTTCATCGCGACGCTGACCATGCTGTTCATTGGCCGCGGCGTCATCCTAGGCCTCACCGGCGGCAAGAACATCGCCTTCGAGATCAAGGCGCAGTCGTTCGGCGGCTTCTTCCGCCTCGGCGAGGACAATGCCTTTGGCTTCAACAACCAGATCGTGGTGTTCGCGCTGATCGCCGCGCTTGGGGCGGTCACGCTCGCCTTCACCTCGATCGGCTGGACGACCTATGCGACCGGCGGCAACGAGCAGGCCGCACGCTATGCGGGCATCAACACGCGTTTCGTGCGCATGCGCTCCTATGTGCTGTCCTCGCTGTGCGCGGTGGTCGCCGGGCTGATGAACGTCGCCCAGAGCAAGGACGCCGATCCGACCTATGGCATCGGCTCCGAGTTGATCGCGATCGCCGCGGTGGTGGTGGGCGGCGCCGCGATCTTCGGCGGCCGCGGCCGGGTGATCGGCTCCTGCCTCGGCGCCGTGTTCATCGGCCTCATCGACAAGGTGCTGCGCGAGGGCGTGCCGATCACCCGCATCATCGACGTCGGCGGCGAGAAGATGGAGGTCGAGGCGGTCGCGCAACTGCCGCCGGGCGCGGTGCCCGCCTTCCTCGGCGTCGTGCTGATCGTCGCGGTCATGGTCGAGCCGTTCCTGGTCCGCCGGCGCCTGCTCGCGCGGCTGTGGGCGTGGCTGCGCGGCAAGCCGGCGCCGGTCGTGCCCGATCTCGGCGGCGTCGCGCTCGCCGGCGCCCAGACGCGCGGCGCCACCGTGCAGGCGCGCGGCCTCGGCAAGCGCGGGCTCGCCGCCTTCTTCTACCGCCGCGACGCGGCGGCCGTGATCCTCACCATCGCGCTGTGGCTGTTCGGCCTGTGGGCGCGGCCGGACTTCTGGGGCGGGCTCGACAATTCCTTCGCGATCCTGCTCGCGTTCTCCGAAATCGCGCTGCTCGCGGTCGGCCTGACCTTCGTGATGGCCAACGGCGACATCGATCTGTCCGTCGGCTCGGTGCTCGCTCTGTCGGGCGCCGTCGCCGCGGTGGTGATGAAGGACACCGACCTCGGGCCGTTCGCGGCGGTCTGCGCGGCGATCGCAGCGGGGGTGATCGCGGGGGCGATCAACGGCTGGCTGACCGCCTATGTCGGCCTGCCCGCCTTCATCGCCACCCTCGGCACCTTCTACTGGGCGCGCGGGATCGGCTCGTCGATCGTGGCCGGCACCCAGCTCAACGGCTTCCCCGAATCGTTCAACCTGATCGGCCGCAGCCTGTTCGAACTCCTCAGCGCGCTCGGCGTCGCGCCCGACCACGGCTGGCCGCTGGCGGTCGCCAAGGCGGTCAGCGTGCAGACGATCTTCGTGCTGCTGGTCGCGCTCGCCGGCGGAATCGCGCTCGCCCAGACGTCGTTCGGCGAGAAGGTCTATGCGATCGGCGGCAACGCGCGCGCGGCGAATTTCGCCGGCATCGACACGCGCCGCGTGCGCTTCACCGCCATGGTCATGTCGGCGACCTGCGCGGCCTTCGCCGGGGTCATCTTCGACGCCTTCTACCGAAGCTTCATCCCGACGGCGGGACAATTGCGCGAACTCGACGCGATCTCCTCGATCATCATCGGCGGCGGCTCGATCTTCGGCGGCTACGGCACGATGATCGGCTCGCTCGCCGGCGCCGCGGTCATCACGCTGATCCGGTCGCTGCTGTCGTTGCAGATCATCCTGCGCGACGGCGGCTCGTTCGTGCTGCCGCAGCAATGGCAGAACGTGTTCATCGGCGCGATCCTCATCATCGCCGTGGTCGGGGACATCTGGATCCGCCAGAACAACATTCTGGGACAATGGTTCGGGCCGGGCAAGGCGGCGCCGGCCGCCGAGCGCGCCGCTGGAGAAGAGGCATGACGGATCCGATCGTTGCGATGCGCGGCGTCACCAAGAACTTCGGGCCCGTGCAGGCGCTCGTCGACGTCAACCTGCGGCTGCTGCCCGGCGAGGTGCTGGGGCTCGTCGGCGACAATTCGGCGGGCAAGTCGACGCTGATGAAAATCCTCACCGGCGCCTACCAGCGCGATTCCGGCGACATTCTGATCGACGGGGCGCCGGTGCGGTTCAAGAGCCCGCACGAGAGCCGCGCGCGCGGCATCGAGATGATCTACCAGGACTTCGCGCTGTGCGGCAATCTCGACGTCGGCCAGAACATCTTCCTCGGCCGCTGGCCGCTGCGCTTCGGCCTGTTCGTCGACCGCGCCCGCATGCACCGCGATGCGCGCGCGATCCTGACCCGGCTGAAGGTCGACGTGAACTCGGTCTACCAGAAGGTCGAGAGCCTGTCCGGCGGGCGCCAGCAGTCGGTCGCCATCGCGCGCGCGATCTCGTTCGATCCCAAAGTCGTCGTGTTCGACGAGCCGACCGCCAATCTCTCGGCGAGCGCGACCCAGCGGCTGCTCGAGACCATCCTCGAACTCAAGCGCCACGGCGTCGCCCAGATCATCATTTCGCACCGGATGACCGACATATTCGAGGTCGGCGACCGGGTGATGGTGCTCAAACGCGGCCGCAACGTCGGCGACCGCGCGATCCGGGAGACGACCGAGAAGGAAGTGCTGGAGCTGATCGTCTCGGGCGTGCCGGAGACGGCGCCCGAGGCGGAACTGGCGGCGACGTAGGCGGAGCGGGAGGTTGACGCCGCCGCCCCCCTTTGTGACAAGCGCGGCATGAAGCCCATCCATGTCATCGGCGGCGGCCTCGCCGGCTGCGAGGCGGCCTGGCAGATCGCCAAGGCCGGCGTTCCCGCGACGCTCCACGAGATGCGCCCCGTGCGCGGCACCGAGGCGCATCGCACCAACCGGCTCGCCGAACTCGTCTGCTCGAACTCGTTCCGCTCCGACGACGCCGACAACAATGCGGTCGGCGTCATCCATCGCGAAATGCGCGCGATGGGCTCGCTGATCATGCGCTGCGCCGACGCCCACCAGGTGCCCGCCGGCGGCGCGCTGGCGGTCGACCGCGAGGGGTTTTCGGCGGCGGTCGAGGCGGCGATCGCCGCCGAACCCGGCATCGAAATCCGGCGCGAGGAAATCGCCGGGGCGCCGCCCGCCGAATGGGACAGCGTGATCGTCGCGACGGGTCCGCTGACCTCGCCCGCGCTCGCCGCCGCGATCGGCGCCCTCACCGGCGAGGCCGAACTCGCCTTCTTCGACGCGATTGCGCCGATCGTCCATTTCGAGTCGATCGACATGACCAGGGCCTGGATGCAGTCGCGCTACGACAAGAGCGGGCCCGGCGGCACCGGCGCCGACTATGTCAATTGCCCGCTCGACCGCGCCCAATACGAGGCCTTCGTCGACGCGCTGCTCGCGGGCGATAAGACCGACTTCAAGGACTTCGAGGCCACGCCCTATTTCGACGGCTGCCTGCCGATCGAGGTGATGGCCGAGCGCGGCCGCGACACGCTGCGGTTCGGCCCGATGAAGCCGGTCGGCCTGACCAACCCGCACGATCCCCAGGTCAAGCCCTGGGCGGTGGTCCAGTTGCGCCAGGACAATGCGCTCGGCACGCTCTACAACATGGTGGGATTCCAGACCAAATTGAAATACGGCGAGCAGGCGCGGGTGTTCCGCGCGATCCCGGGCCTCGAGCGCGCCGAATTCGCCAGGCTCGGCGGCCTCCACCGCAACACCTTCCTCAATTCGCCGCGCCTGCTCGATCCGCTGTTGCGGCTGAAGGCGGCGCCGCGGCTGCGCTTCGCCGGCCAGATCACGGGATGCGAAGGCTATGTCGAGAGCGCCGCGGTCGGCCTGATCGCCGGCCGGCTCGCCGCCGCCGAGCGGCTCGGCAGGCCGGCGACCCGCCCGCCCGACACCACCGCGATCGGCGCGCTGCTCAACCACATCACCGGCGGCCATATCGAGGCGATCGACGCCGGTCCGCGCTCGTTCCAGCCGATGAACGTCAACTTCGGCCTGTTTCCGCCGATCGAGGGCCCGCGCGTCGGGCCGGACGGCCGCCGGCTCAACGGGCCGGACCGCGGCGTCGCGCGCAAGCGCGCGCTTTCGGCGCGCGCGCGGGACGATCTGGCCGCCTGGCTCGGCGCCGGGGCGTGACGGGGCCGGGCGCGCCGGCGGGCCCTTGATCGCCGCTCCGCATTTGACTTCGCCACTCTCGCGCCTAGGCTCCGCGGGGCTCGGCGAGCGACCTCTTGCCGGTCGCCCGCCCGCCGTCGCACCCGCCTTGCGAAAGCCCCCATGCCCCCAGCCGAAACCGCCTCCCGCATCGACTGGATCGCCGCCGGCTGCCGCCTGCTCGGCGCCACCGCGGCCGAATTCACGCAAAGCCGGCCCTTCGCCGGGCTCACCATCGGGACCGCGATCCATCTCGAGCCCAAGACCGCCGCGCTGCTGACGACCCTCCGGGCGGGCGGCGCGCAGGTCGTTTCGACCGGCAATCTCAACAGCACCCAGCCTGAGACGATTCTCTGGCTGCAGGCGCGCGGCGTCGAGGTGATCGGCGCCCAGACGAGCGACCCGCGCGTCCATGCCGGCTACCTCGACGCGCTGGTCGCGCGCGAGCCCGACCTGCTGCTCGACAATGGCGGCGACCTGTTCGCGCGCGTCGCCGGGCGCGCCTGGGACGCGCTGCGCGGCGGCACCGAGGAGACGACCTCGGGGCGCATGCGGCTCGCCCCGCTGCGTGCGCGGATCGGGGTTCCCGTGCTCGTCATCAACGACAGCCCGATCAAGCAATTCGCCGAGAACCGCCACGCGGTCGGCCAGAGCCTGTTCGAGAGCTACCTGCGCTTCACCAATCGCGGCACGCAGGGCCGGCGGGTGACCGTGTTCGGCTACGGCGCCTGCGGACGCGGGACCGCCGCGACGTTCCGCAACGGCTTCGCCCGGGTGAGCGTCGTCGACATCGATCCGGTCAAGACGCTGGAGGCCCATCTCGACGGCTTCGCGACCCCCTTGCGCGACGCGGCGATCCGCGGCGCGGACGTCCTGATCACCGTCGCGGGCGCGGCCAATGTCGTCACCGCGGCCGACCTGACGCTGATGAAGCACGGCGTCATCCTTCTCAACGGCGGTCACTTCCCCGACGAGATCGCGGTCGCCGCGATCGCGGCCGATCCCGCCGTCGTCGCGACGCTGCGCTATCCCACGGAGGGCATTGCGACGTTCCGGCTCGCCGACGGCCGCGCGATCCATCTGCTCGGCGAGGGCCATATGGCCAATCTCGCCGGGCCGCGTCCGCTCGGCAATTCCGTGGAATCGATGGATCTCGGCTTCACCCTGCAGGCGCGCTGCCTCGAGCGCGTCGCGCGCGGCCTCGGCCCCGGCCATTGCGTCGTCCCCGTCCCGTCCGACATCGACGCCGCGGTCGCGGAGGCCTATCTCGCGCTCGACCGGTGAGGGACCGGGCGCAAGCGGCGACGGCAGCGTGGCCGTGCGGCGCCGGCGTTCAGCTTCGCATCCCTCCGGTCGATCGCTCATCCCCTTGCCCTTTTGCTCCCTCGATCCGCCGCTCGCGCCTGGACGACCCAAATCGGCGTCTGAGCCCCTCCTCGCCCGACAAATCCTTTCGTTGTGGATATATTTGGAAATGGATTTCTCGCCCGATCGGGGGAAATCAGAGGGTTGCAGGCAAATTGAAGCCGGCGCGGGTCGGCGGCGCGCCGCCGTTCGGCTCTCGGCGCGGGGCGGCGCGCCGGGTCGCGTCGCCCGACA
>JBEKEI010000094.1:0-18419 GCA_050013915.1 Roseiarcus sp. | reverse complement strand
CGCGACAACGCCAGCGCCAGGCCGGCGGAGTCGGACGGCGTGAGGACGAGATGGACGTGATTGGGCATGAGGCAATAGGCCCAGACCGAAACGCCGAACTTTCTACAGGAATCCGCGAGCCAATCGCGATAGACCTCATAGTCCCGCGCCTCGAGGAAGACACGTTCGCGCCGATTGCCCCGCTGCGTCACGTGATGGGGCGCGTGCGGAACGACGATGCGGGCGATGCGGGTCATCGAGGATGGCTAACACGGGCCGAATAAAAAGGGAAAGACGGGCGTGTCACCGTAAATGCACGCCTCGCCTGCGCGGGCCCCGGCCGAGCATGGGCGAGGACGACGAGGAATTCCTAGCGCAGGCGGACGACGACCGAATGTTCGCCGTCCAGCCGGGACATGCTGGAGGCCTGCATGACGACGTTCCGGCCGACGTCTTTTGCCCGATAAAGCGCCCGATCCGCATTGTCGAGGAGCGAGTCCCGGCCGAGGTCGAAAGTCCGCGGCCCGGCTGCGTCCACGCCCTGACTGATCGTGACGACGCCCTGGGCGGCGCCGGCATGCCGGATCGCCAGGTCCTGAACCGCGCGGCGAATCCTTTCGGCGACGACCGCAGCGCCGCGTTCGTCGGTCATCGGCAGGATGACGGCGAATTCCTCGCCCCCGTAGCGAGCGACAAGGTCGCCCGGGCGCTGGATCGTGTCCTTGATCGCCTTGCCGATCCGCCGCAGGCACTCGTCGCCTTCGGGATGGCCGTAGATGTCATTGAATTGCTTGAAACGATCGACGTCGACCATGATCAGCGCGATCCGGCCTTGCTCCCGCCTCGCGCGGGCGTATTCGCGGGCAAAGGCCTCGTCGAAGACCCGCCTGTTGGCGAGACCCGTCAGGCCGTCCTGTCCGGCCAGCGTCTCGAGGCGCTTGGTCGCCTCGGCCAATTGATCCTCGACGGCCTTCCGCGCCGAAATGTCTCTCAGCGATCCGATGATGCCGACCGGCAATTGGCTCCCTGGCTCCCGCAGCGCCCGCCATTGCGCCTCGACCCATATCCAGCGTCCGTCGCGATGACGGATGCGGTTGACCGCCGACAGCCTCTCGGCGTCGCCGTCGAGCAGGCGCTTCAAGCGCAAGGCGACGGTCGCGGCGTCTTCGGGATGGACCATGCTGACCGGCCCGACGCCGATCAGATCCTCGGGCTCGTAGCCGAGAATTTCGCGGCAGGCGGGCGAAACGTAGCGGCGAACGAGGTCCCGATCGAGCTGAAACACCATGTCGGAGCTGTGGTCGGCGAGCAGCCGGTAGCGCGTTTCGCTTTCCTTGAGCCGCTGCTCGGCGGCGACGCGGCGCTCGATGTCGCGGCCGACGGAATGGATGGCCGTCGTCGTTCCCGCGGCGTCGGTCACGGCTCGATTGGTCCAGGCGACCCAGCGCGCCTCGCCATTGGGCCTGCGCACCTGATTCTCGCCGTTGACGCTGAGCCGTGAAGCGCAGACGGCGCGCAGATGCGCTTCGACCTCGCCACGCGCCGCCTCCGGAATGAATTCGAAGAGGTTTCTCCCGATCATCGCCTCGGGTCGCAGGCCATAGAATTGAGCGTAAGCGAGGTTGACGAAGCGCAATTCGCCTTCGGGAGTGGCGAGCGACACGAGTTCGGATTGGTCCTCGACCAGCCCTCGATAGCGCGCCTCGCTCTCGGCCAGCAGCCGTTCGGCCGCTTTGCGGGCGGTGACGTCGGTGATGACGGCGATGGAGGCTGCGTCGCCCTGCGCTTCGTCATGCTCGAGAACCGCGGAAAGCAGGATGTCGATCACCCGCCCGTCCTTGCACACCATCTGGTATTCGACATCGTCGACGCGCCCGCGCCGATAGAATTCGGGCACGACCGTCGCGTGGGCGCGCGCGCGCGATTCCGGGGTGAGGAAGTCGAGCGAGAACCGGCCCAGCGCCTCCTCGCGGGTGTATCCGACATGCGTCAGCCAGGCGTCGGAGACCGCGATCAAGCGCCCTTCGGCGTTGATCGAATGAAGCATCGCCGGCGTCACGGCGAACCGGCGTTCGAGCGTCGCGAGGCGCTTGCGCGCGAGGTCCTGAGGGTCGGCTGATTGAGGGACAATGTCAGTCATCGCGCACCCCGATCGAAGTTGCGCTGGTCTGCAACCGGCCGCCCCGGAGCCTTGTCTAGGGACCGGACCTTACCAATCGGCTAATCCGCCGCGCGGTGCTGGAATCGCGGCGGCGCGCGCCCGCCCCGGCGGCGCGGACGCTCGCCGATTTGTCATTCGGCCCCGGGCCGCATTGCCGGTCGGCAGGTCGCTGCGGGTCGGTCGCCGCGCAGCCGGGGCCGCCGGCGCGGCTTCGGCGTCGAGGCTAAATTCTCTTTTTCAGAATTTATCTTGACTCCAGCAGGCTCCCGGGTTTAAATCTGCGCACTGGATCGGGCCGGGGGGCCGGCGCGGAGCGCGCGCAGGGAGGGAAATCGGGCGCCCGAAAAGATCCGCAGCCCTCGAATCGGCGTCCTTTTGCCCGGGAGCCCTTGAAATTCCACAAAACCGCGAAAAAAAGATTTCCAAAAATTTCCATCGCGAAAGAGACGGCCCGCGGCCGGCCCCTCAATAACTATGCGTCGGCCGGTCGAGCACGCTGCGGCCCATCAGGCTCGCCACGAGATCGACGAGCAGCAAAGCGGTGCGGCCGCGCTCGTCGAGGAACGGGTTGAGCTCGACGAGATCGAGGCTGGCGACCAGCCCGCTGTCGTGCAGCATCTCCATGACGAGGTGGGCCTCGCGGAACGTCGCCCCGCCGGGGATGGTGGTGCCGACGCCGGGCGCGATCGCGGGATCGAGGAAGTCGACGTCGAAGCTGACGTGCAGCGCGCCGCCGGCGGCGGCGACCCGGCGCAGGAAGCGGTCGAGCAGCGGCGCGATCCCGTGCTCGTCGATCGCGCGCATGTCGTGGACGACGACGCCGGAGGCGGCGAGCGGCGGGCGCTCGGCCGGATCGACGCTGCGGATGCCGATCATGCAGACGTTTTCCGGCGCGATCGGCGCGCCGAACGGCGGGAAGGCGCCGGCGAAGCCGGGCCGCCCCGTCGCATAGGCCATCGCCACGCCGTGGAGGTTGCCGCTTCGGGTGGTGTCGAGGGTGTGGAAATCGGGATGGGCGTCGAGCCACAACACGAACAACGGGCGTCCGGCCTCGACGGCGCGGCGGTTGAAGCCCGCCAGGGTTCCCGCCGCCAGGCTGTGGTCGCCGCCGAGCACGATCGGCATGCCCGATTCGCCCGCCGCGTAGCAGGCCTCGGCGATCGCCTCGATCCAGGCGACGATTTCCGGCAGCGCCTTGATCGCCCCATTGGCGTGCCGGATCGCCCGCCTCGGCGCCGGCGCGAGATTGCCGCGGTCGACCACGACATGGCCGAGCGCGCGCAGCGCGGCGGCGAGGCCGGCGGCGCGGAACGCGCTCGGCCCCATGTCGCAGCCGAGCCTTCCGGCGCCCTCCTGCACCGGGGCGCCGAGCAGGACGCAGCGGATCGGCCTCATCGCCCGCCCCGCGCGGCGCCGCGGCGCGAACCGGGACGAAGGCCGCCCTGGACGGCCAATGACGGCGGCGAATGGTCCAAGAGGCCCTCGAAGCGCGCTACGCGCGTCCGGCGAATCCGCGCGCCGGCGCGCGCAATAGACGCGCGGCGGGCGAAATTGCAAGGCCCGGCCCGGCACGCGGCGGCGGGCGGCGCCGGCCTGGCGACGAGAGGGGCGCGTCGGTCGACGGGAAGGTTTGGAGACGAGAAGACAGTCCCGCGGCGGGACAGAACTGCGCGGCGGCCTCATTCGTTGACAAGGAAACTGCCGCGGGAAAGTTTCCTTGCCAACTTGTTTTCTAGCCGCAGCGCACAAAAAAATATCTCCGCACCTCACGAAAGGGCCATTCGCCGGCAAAAATCCGGACCTCGGGCGGCGAACTACGCGGCGCCCAAGTCAAGCGTTTGAAATCGGTGATCTTCTATCTCGCAACCGCGAAGAGATAATGCGGCGACAGCGTGCGCCGAGTTGCCTCAAATTGATCGCAAGATATTCTAAGTCATTGAAATGCAACACCAAGAAAAGCGCCCTAAATGGCCGCTAATTCACGCTTGACACATGTGCTGTATTCACGTCTAAAGTGAAATCACAATATTACGGAGCGATTTGTTAAGCAATTACGGGGATGGTTGGGATATGCATGTTTCGTCGGCGCACAAAGAGCGAGTCGCGGTTTTGGAGGTTGAGACCGGTCTCTTTGTCGTTCGTTACGCGTCCTCCCGGGCCGCAAAAGCGCCGTCGGTATTCGTCCGCCCGTCTCCCAGTTGCGAAGGCGATTTCCAGATCATCTCGGCCCCCGGCTGCGCCAAGGGGGTCCTCTCCAAACCGGGCGAATACGTGGTGATCGTGGCGCCCGGCCAGGGCAGCCTGCAAGTCACCGTCTCGACCAGGGCGCTCGACGGCGATCTCGACGCCAGCATCCGCATGGAGGCGCTCGCCACCCAGGACGCCGAGGCCCCGATCGTTGCGGAGCCCGCCGCGCCCCAGCGGGCCCTCACCCCCAGCCGGCCGGCCGCCAGGAAAGCCAAGGAGCTTCCGGTCGCCTATTCCGGCTTCGCCGTGATGGCGCATGTCGCGCGTCGCGGCGACCTGCTCGTCGAGCCCGGCGAATGGATCGGCGGCCCGGCCGCGCCGGCGCCGGTCGAGGGACTGCAGATCAACTGGACGCCCCCCGCGGGCGTTACGCTCGATTACCAGGTGCTCGCGGTCGGCGCGGGCGGGCGCTGGTCCGCCATCGTCTCGGCAGGGGAATTCGCCGGCTCGCGCGGCCGCCGCCTGCCGCTCGCCGGCGTCCGCCTGCGGCTCGGCGGCGCGCACGCCGACCGCTATTCGCTGCGCGGCGAGGCGCTGTTCCTCGGTTCGGCAGTCGAATCCGGGTCGAGCCGCGAGCTCCAGTTTGTCAGCCGCAGCGGCACGGATCCGCTGGTCGGCCTGCGGCTCGAACTGCGCGAGGCGACGGCTGCCGTTCGTGAGCCGGCCGCCAGGTTCGCTCCGCCCATCAAGACCAGCGAGGCCCGCAGGGGTGGTCGCGTGCGCGTTTTTCGATCCGGCCAGTCGTCCAGGCCGGATCTTCTTCCGTCGTCGACACAAGTCGGCGAACGGGTCCTGAGCTAGCAGTCCAAGAGGAACCTTAAACAATGGCCCAATATACACTCGACCTCGGCACGATCCAAAGCGACTCGGGCAATCCAACCGCGCTCGCTGGCTATCTGGCCGGCCAGGGGCTCACCCTTACGGGCCCGGCCTTGACCACCTATGAACAGGCGCTGCTCAGCATCGGGACTTCCGGCACCGTCGCCGTGGCTTCGACGAACGTCTACCAGGTTGCGGTCACCGCGATCCCGGGCACCAGCGGCGATCTCTACGCGCTTTCGGGCGCGGACTCGCTTCAGGCCAGCGCAACCGGGGCCGACACGCTGCACGGCGGCAGCGGCAGCGACACGCTGGTCGGCGGCGGGGGCGCCGACACAATCTACGGCGGGACCGGGGCCGACTCGCTACAGGCCGGCTCGGGCGCAAACCAATTGTTCGCGGGATCGGGCTCGGATACGCTACGCGGCGGATCGGGCGCCGACACGCTCTGGGGCTCCGCGGTTTCCACGTCGAGCGCAGTGCTCTACGGCGGGACGGGCCACAACGCGCTGCATGCCGGCGCCGGCACCGACTCGGTCTACGGCGGCTCGGGCGGCGACACGCTGTTCGGTTCGAACGCCTCGACTGGCGGGGCGCTGCTCGATGTCGCTTCCGGCGCCAACCAGCTCTTCGGCGGCGTCGGCACGGACACGCTGCAGGCCGGCACCGGCCACGACACCCTGATCGCCGGAACCGGCAACGACACGCTCTACGGCTCGACCGCCTCCACCGGCGGCGCCGCGCTGGAGGCAGGCGTCGCCACCACCGCCTATCTCGCCGGCGGATCGGGCTCCGATACGCTCTACGGCGGCTCTGGCGCCGATACTTTGCAGGCCGGTTCGGGCAATGACGTCCTCGCCGGCGGCACCGGCGACGACACGCTCTACGGCTCGATCACCGCGGGAACCGCCGCGACCATCTACGCCGGCTCGGGCGCCAACACGCTGATCCAGTCCTTCGCGGGCAATGACACGCTCTGGGCCGGAACCGGCAACGACACGCTGGTCGGCGGCTCGGGCGCCGGCGCTATGCACGCCAGCTCTGGCCACGACACGCTGATCGGCGGAGCGGGCGACGAGACGATGCACGGCTCGACTTCGCCGAGCGGCTCCGCCCTGCTGGAGGTCTCGGCGGGCAACAACCTGCTCTATGCCGGCTCGGGCGCCGACACGCTGCAGGCCGGCTCGGGCGCCGATACGCTCTACGGCGGCCTCGGACCCGACTCGCTGTACGGCGGTTCGGGCGACGCCAAACTGCTCGCCGGCAATGCGAGCACCGCACTCCTGGTCGGTGGTTCGGGATCCGACACGCTATGGGCCGGCAGCGGCGCCGATACGCTGCAGGGCGGCACGGGCAAGACCATGCTGGTCGGCGGCTCCGGCGCCGACACTCTCCAGGCGGGAACCGGCGTCGATACGCTCTACGGCGGTTCGGCGTCCACGACGTTCGACCTCGCCTCGACGGCGGGCGGCGGCACGGTGATCCAGGGCTCCTCGGGCGCCGGCGTCGTCAACCTGACCGACGCCAACGAGGCGAACGTCACGATCAACATCAACACGCAGGGGGTGACGACGATCACCTTCAACGGAAACGGCCATACCGACACTGTGAGCAACGTCAGCACGATCCACTTCGAGGGCGGGGACACGCTCCACATCTGATCACGGCGGCCATATCCAGCGGCAAGAGGTCGGAGCGGCTCGCTCCGACCTCTTCGCCATTGCGGCCCGCGCGGATCGAACGGGGCGCGGCGCCCGGGGCTCGCCCCATGGGCGCCGCGCCCGCCATTTCTCAGCGGAGCATCCCATGGACGACGCCGATTCCACGCTGATCGCCAGGGAACCCGAAGGGGCGACATCGAGCGCGCTCGGATCCCTGATCGTGGTCAGCCGCCATCACGGCCTCAATCTCACGATTCCGCAGATCATCGCCGACAACCTGCTGAAGGGCGCGCAGATCGGCGCGGCCGAAATCGTGCGTTGCGCCCGCCGGGCCGGGCTCAAGGCCAAGGCGGTCAGGCTCGACTGGCGCGGGTTGACCCACCTGAGGAAGGCGCTGCCGGTCATCGTCGGCCTGAAGAGCGGCGCCAGCATGGTGCTGGTCGCGGTTGACGCCGGCGAGCCCAGTCCCGGCGTCGCGCTTCAGGACCCGAACGCGGACGCGGGCGTGCTTCTCAACGTCGACCGGGTCCGTTTCGAGGAGGCCTGGACCGGCGAAGTCATCCTGGTGCGGCGCGACTACGGAATCGTCGACGAGGAGCAGCCGTTCAGCGTCGGCCTGATCGTGGGGCTGATCTTCCGCGAGCGACGGCTCGTGCGCGATCTCTCGATGTGCGCCATGGCGCTCAGCATATTCGCGCTCACGCCGATCGTGTTCGTGCGGCTGATGTCGGACAAGGTCATCTATTACGACAGCATGAACACCTTCGCCGTCCTGTGCCTGGCGATGGGAGTTGTCATCGTCTTCGAGGCGATCTTCTCCTATCTCAGATCGTTCCTGTTGCTGATCGTCACCGCGCGGGTCGACGTCCGGCTGTCCGAATACATGTTCGACCGGGTGCTCAAGCTGCCGATCGACTATTTCGAGCGCACCCAGGTCGGCCTGATCGGGGCCCATATGAACGAGATCTTCAAGATCCGCACGTTCCTGGCCGGCCAGCTGTTCGGAACCATTCTCGATTCCATGACCCTCGCCGTCTTCCTGCCGGTGATGTTCTTCTTCAGCCCGGTGCTGACCGCGGTGGTCCTCGCCTGCTGCGGCCTCATCGTGATGTGGCTGCTCCTCATGCTGCCGACCTACAAGAAGGTCAGCGGAGCGGTGATCGCGGCCGAAGCCCAGCGCGGCGCGTTCCTCTATCAGACGCTGGCGGGCATACGGACGATCAAGTCGCTGGCGCTGGAGACCCGCCAGCGCCAGCAATGGGACGTGCACATCGCGAAGGTCGCCAAGCTGAAAATGTCCGAGGGCTTCGTCGCCTCGGTCATCCAGACCGGGGTGCGGCCGCTCGAGCGGCTGGCGGTGTCCGGCTCCTATGCGCTCGGCGTCTATTTCGCGATCACGACCAAAGATCCCGTCTATATCGGGGCGCTGTTCGCCTTCCTGATGCTGACCCAGCGCGTCGCGGCGCCGCTCATGCAGATGGCCAAGCTGATCAACCAGTACGACGAGGCGCGCTCGGCGGTGGCGATCGTCGGCAGCCTCGTCAACCAGCCCAAGGAGGAGGGCTCCGCCGGCCATGGCGTACGCTCGCCGCTCAAGGGCCAGGTCGAGTTCGCCAACCTACGTTTCAAGTATCGCGGCGCGACCAATCCCGCGCTCGACGGCGTCTCGTTCGAAGTTCCCATCGGCGCGACGCTCGGGATCGTCGGGCGCAGCGGCTCCGGAAAGACGACGGTCACCCGCCTGCTGCAGCGCCTGCATTCGGAATACGAGGGCCTCATCAAGATCGACGGCGTCGACGTCCGCGAATACGACGTCACCCATCTGCGCCGCAGCCTCGGCGTCGTGCTGCAGGAGAATTTCCTGTTCAGCGGCACGATCCGCGACAACATCACGGCCGCCAAGCCGCACGCGACCTTCGACGAGGTGGTGCGCGCCGCGCGTCTGGCCGGCGCCGAGGAATTCATCGACCGGCTGCCGCGCGGCTACGAGACCCACATCTACGAGGGATCGCCGAACCTTTCGGGCGGCCAGCGCCAGCGGCTGGCGATCGCGCGGGCGCTCATCGTCGACCCGAGAATCCTGATTCTCGACGAGGCGACCAGCGCGCTCGATCCCGACAGCGAGGCGATCGTCAACGAGAACATCCGGCGCATCGCCCGTGGGCGCACCGTCATCGTGATCTCGCACCGGCTGTCGTCGCTCGTCAATTCGGACGCCATTCTCGTGCTCGAGCGCGGCAAGGTGGTCGACATCGCCAAGCACTGGGAGCTGCTCGAGCGCTGCGAGATCTACAGCGGGCTCTGGAACCAGCAGAACCGCCATATCGCGGCCGCGTCGCGGCCGATCGCGGCAACCCGGGGGCCATCCCTTGTCTCCTAACCCCGCGGCGCTCGCCACCGTCCGCCGTTTCCAGTCCGAGATCGCCGGGGTCCGCGAGGAGCCCGAACCGCTCGCGGTGCGGATGACGATCTTCGTCCTGTTCGGGCTGCTCGTCGCCATCGGCCTGTTCCTGACCTTCACGCGCGTCGACCGCGCGGTCACCAGCTCCGCCGGCCGGATCATCAGTTCGGAGCCGATGACGGTCTACCAGGCGCTGGACGCGTCGATCATCAAGAGCATCGACGTCAAGGAAGGCGAGCGCGTCGAGAAGGGCCAGCTGCTGGCGACGCTCGATTCGACCTTTGCGGCCGCAGACGTCCTGCAGCTGAAGCAGCAGATCGACAGCCTCGACGCCCAGATCGCGCGCGCGGAGGCCGAGCTCGCCGGCCGGCCGCTCGCGTTTCCTGCCAATCCGGATCCCGAATACGGAAAATATCAGGTCGTGCAGCGCCAGCTCTTCGACCAGCGCGCCGCCCAATACGCCGCCCAGGTCAACAGCTTCGACCAGAAGATCGCGCAGGTCCAGGCGACGATCAACAAGTTCAAGGCCGACGAGGGCCGCTACCAGGAGGAGGAGCAGATCGCCCAGAAGATCGAGGACATGCGCAGCGTCCTCGCCGAGCACGGGACGGGATCCCAGCTCAATCTCCTGACCTCGACCGCCTCCAAGCTCGAGGCGCTGCGCACCGCCGAGTTCGACCACAACAGCCTCATCGAATCGCAGCATCAGCTCTCCTCGCTGCAAGCCGATCGCGACGCCTCCATCCAGCAATGGTCATCGACCACGAGCCTGGAGCTGGTGACCGCGCGCAACAGCCGAGACGCGGCGCGCGACCAACTCGACAAGGCAAGCAAGCACAAGGAACTCGTCCGCCTCGTCGCCCCTGAGGAAGCGATGGTGCTGACGATCGCCAAGCTCTCCGTCGGTTCGGTGCTCAAGGAAGGCGATCCGCTGATCACGCTGGTTCCGACCCGGGTCGCGCTCGAGGCGGAAGTCCAGATCGCCTCGCGCGACGTCGGGTTCCTGCGGCCGGGCGACCCGGCGACCCTGAAGATCGACGCTTTCAACTACGCCGAGCACGGGACCGCGACGGCGACGGTGCGCTGGATCAGCGAGGACGCGTTCACCACCGACGACAACGGCGCGCCGATCCCCGCCTATTACAAGGCGCGGCTCAAGATCGTGTCGACCGATCTCATCGACGTCCCCGCCTCGTTCCGCCTGATTCCCGGCATGACCCTTTCCGCCGACGTCAAGGTCGGCACCCGCGCGCTCGGCGCCTATCTCCTCGGCGGCGTGGTCCATGGCGTCGGGGCCGCGATGCGCGAACCATGAGCGTCCCGGTGCGCTGGCCGTTCGAGACCGTGAGGCTCGCCTATCGCCGCGTCGGTTCGGCGCGCCGCCTGAGGCGCGGCCAAACGGCCTACGAGCGCAAGCGCTACCTCGACGCGTTCGGCGCGTGGCGCGCCGCCACCCGCCTGGGCAGCGCCGAGGCCGCGTTCCGGATCGCCGGGCTCTACGCCAACGGCGAGGGCGTGAAACTCAGCCTCGCCGACGCGGCGTGGTGGTTCGGCGAGGCGGCGCGGCAGGGCCACGCCGAGGCGCAGTACCGGCTGGCGCTGATATTCCTCAACGGCGCGGCGGGCTCCCAGGGCAAGGGCTGGCTGCGATCGGCCGGCGCGCGCGACGAGGCCGCCGCGCGCGTCAACGCCGATGTCCTGTTCCCCCACGGGCTCGACGTCAAGGCGGATCCCGGACAGGCCGTCGCCTGGCTCACCGTCGCCGGCGAGGGCGGCCATGCCGAGGCGGCGACGCTGCTGGGCGCGCTGCTCCAGGAAGGGCGAGGCTGCGCGCGCGATTACGGGCGCGCGCGCGTGCTCTACCTCGTCGGCGCCGAGGCGGGCCTCGCGGCGGCGCAATTCGGCCTCGGCGACATCTTTTACCAGGGTCTCGGCGTCGCGGCCGACCCCGCCGCCGCGGCCCGATGGTACGAACTGGCGGCGGCGCAGGGCCACCTGCGCGCCAAGATCGCGCTGGCCACGATGCTGCTCGCGGGCGCCGGCCGGCCGGCCGACCGCGAGGCGGCCGGCGTTCTGTTCGCCGAAGCCGCCGAGTCGGGCGACATCCACGGACTCTATCAGGCCGGCCTCATGCACATGAGCGGCGTGGGCCTGCCGCTCAACATCGACCGCGCCGAGACCTATTGGCGCGGAGCGGCCAAGAAGGATCACCTGCGCGCGATCCTCGCGCTCGCCGAATTCTACAGCCGGGGCGGTCCGATCGAGCCCGATCTGCGCGAGGCCGCGATCTGGTATCGCCGCGCGGCCGAACTCGGCGACGTCCAGGCGCAGTTCATCGCCGGCCGGCTCAGCGCGACCGGCACCGGCACGGTGGTCAGCCTGCCGGAAGCGGCGCGCTGGTTCCTCAAGGCCGCCGAACAGGGCGAGCCGATCGCCGCCCACAATATCGCGAGCTTCTATGCGAAGGGCACCGCCGTCGACTGCGATCCGGAAAAGGCCTTCGAATGGTACAGCGTCGCCGCGGAAAAGGGCGTGTCGGCCTCGCAGGTCCGGCTCGCCCAGATCCATCTCGAAGGCCAGGGCCGCCCGCGCGACGTCGCCCAGGCGCGGCTGTGGCTCGACAAGGCCGCCGAGAAGGGCGATCCGGAAGCCAAGGCGATGCTCGCTTCGCTCTACCTGTCGGGGGAAGGCGTGGCGCGCGATCCCGCCAGGGCCGAGGAACTGCTGCGGCAATCGGCCGCCGCGGGCTTTCCCGTCGCCGCGGTCCAGCTCGGCCATCTGTTCGCCGGCCGCCATGGCGTCGCGGCGCGGCCCGAGGACGCCCTGCACTGGTACCGGACCGCCGCCGAGGCCGGCCGGCCGGAGGCGCAATATCTGGTCGCCATGCTGCACCGTCATGGCCAGGACGCGCCCAAGGACGTAGAAGCGGCCGCAGCGTGGCTTCGCCGCGCCGCCGAATCAGGCCACGCCCATGCGCAATTCCAGCTCGCCGTCATGCATTGCACGGGCGAAGGCGTCGCGGTCGATCTGGAGGAGGCCGTCAGGCTCTACGCCGCCGCCGCCGAAAGCGGCCATGTCGAGGCGATGTACAATCTGGGAGTCATGCAGATGAAGGGGATGGGAACGGAGGCGGATCCGGAAAAGGGGATGGCGTGGGTCCGGACGGCGGCCTCCAACGGCCTGAAGGCGGCGCAGGCGATCGTCGGCGGCGCCGAATCGGCCGCCCGCTGAATTCGCACCCGCGCACGCTGAACCGATCCCCGGCCCGGGAGAATCCCGAATCGCCGGAACCGAGGCCTTCGATGCGCGCGCTCGACATCATCAACCGCGAAACCGAGTTGCGCTCCGCCTATGCGCTGTGGCGCGAGGACGATGCGGACTATCCGGGAACGGTCGAACAGCAGGAGGACTTCCTTCTGTGGATCGTCTCGATCGGCCGCGCCAGCTATGTCAACCTCAAGGTCGGTCGCGATTGGTTCGCGCTCGCGGTCCGGCCCGCGCCGCCCTTCCTCAGCCGGATCGAAGCCTATCTCGCGCGCAAATGCGGCAAGGCGCTCGGCGATCCCTCGCCCTCGGCGCTCAACGAAATCCACTTCTGGTATTACACCGAGGCCGTGGCGTCGTACCGTCTGGGCGGATTCATCCTGCCGCGCGAGACCTCCGAACTCGCCCGGATCGTCGTCTACGACGCCGTCTCCGCGCCTGCGCGAATCTCCCTGCTCGACATCATCGTCCATGCGACGAACGAGACGGCGCGATCGGAGTTCGACCTCAAGCGGCCGTCGAGCCGCGCCGACTTCAGGAGATGGCTCGACCGCGAGGGGCCGGCAGCTCTGCCGGCGTGGCTGCCGCCGGCGCCGGGCCCAGCTGCAGATCCGGCGGCGCGCGACGCCAGGGAGACCGGGAGCGCGGCCGAACCGGGCCCGTGGACCGACGAGGGAACCATCGGCGTCAATCTGATCGGATTCGCCGACGGCGTTCTCGGCATCGGCGAGGATCTCAGGAGCTTCGTCAAGGTCGCGCGAAGCGCGGGCGCGCCGTTCGGCGTCTGCAACGTCGCGCAATCCGACGAGCACGCCACCAACCAGGCGAGCGGCCTCGAAGCGCTGTTCGTCGAGCGCCCGATCTTTCCCGTCAACCTGTTCTGCGCGCCGCTGTTCGAGACCGAGAGGCTCCGTCTGGCGCGCGGGCGCGACCTGTTCTCCGGCCGCTACAACATCGGCTGCTGGCCCTGGGAGCTGTCGACCTTGCCCGACTACTGGCGCCACGCCTTCGATCACATCGACGAGGTCTGGGCGATGAGCCACTTTCTGTTCGGCGTCTTTTCAGCGCTGACGGCCAAGCCGGTCGTCTACATGCCGCCCTGTCTCGACCTCGACCGGGTTGAGGACGTCGATCTCGGCGAGTTCGGATTGCACGCCGACAATTTCGTCTTCCTGGCGCTTTGCGACTTCAATTCTCATGTCGCGCGGAAGAATCCGGTCGGCGCGATCCGCGCCTTCCGGGCGGCGTTCCCGCGCCGCGACTGCGCTGAACGCCTGCTGATCAAGACGATCAATGGCCATGCCCGGCCGGAGAAGCTCGACGCGCTGCTCGGGGAGATCGGCGAAGACCCGCGCATCGTCGTCGTCGACGGCGCCTTTTCCCGCGCCGCGACGCTCGGCCTCGTCGCGGCGGTCGACTGCTTCGTCTCGCTGCACCGGTCGGAAGGCTTCGGCCGTGTGCTCGCCGAGGCGATGCTGCTGCGCACGCCGGTGGTGGCGACCGGCTATTCCGGCAGCAACAGTTTCCTTGACGAGACGACCGGCTTTCCCGTCTCATACCGGCTGGTCCCCGTCCGGCCGGGGGACTATCCTCACTCGGAAGGCAGCGACTGGGCGGAGCCGTCGCTTGACGACGCGGTCGAGAAGCTTCGCCTGATGGCGCGCGCGGACGGTTCGATCGCCCCGAGGGTCGAGGCCGGGCGGGCGCGAATCGCCCGCGATCACGGCTTGGCCTCGGTCGCCGCCAGGGTCCAGCAGCAGCTCCGCGCGATCGGAGCCGCGACCGACGTTCCCGTCTGACGTCGACGGCAGGAAGGCGTCGGCGTCCCTGCCGGTCGGGATCGCGGACGGAGTCGGATTCCCGGCGAAAGGTCTTGGCGATGGTTCGCGGTCACATCGATGCGCTGCTTTCTTCCGGCTATGTCGAGGGCTGGGCCCTCGATACGGCGGCGCCCGCGACGTCGCTGCCGATCGCGATCCTCGAAGAGCCGAATGTCGTCATCGCGTCGGGCCTCGCCAATCTGTTCCGCGAGGATCTGGTCGACGCCGGCTGCGGCGTCGGCTGGTGCGCGTTCCGGTTTCGCATCGCCGCGCCCGAGAAACTGCGGCGCGCCACCCTGACGCTGGTCGACCTGAAGTCGAGGGCGATCATCGGGCGCCACGACGCGGTGGCCTTCGTCTACGCGCCCGAACCCGACGCCGCCACGATCGCCGATCTCATCGCCGACGATCCGACCATGATCCGCTCCATCGACGAATTGCGCGGCTGCGACGGGCTGTTCAAGAACTTGATCCTGCGCGCGGGCGTCGACGCCTTCGTGCGCGCCGCCTATGTCTATGTGTTGAGCCGCCCGGCCGACGCGGACGGGCTCGGGCATTACGGGCGGCAATTGCGCGCCGGCGCGATGACGCCTTTCAATCTTCTGCGCGCGCTGGCGGCGAGCGACGAGTTCCGGGCGCGGCCCCGGCTGCTCGTCGCGCCGAGTTCGGCCGCCTTTCCGTTGGGATGCGATTGAAATGTTCGATCGAGCGGGGCTCGCGATCTCGTTGCCCGCGGGCGAATTGCGCCAGGCGACGCTCGCCCGCTCGGTGTTCGAGCTGGGCGAACTCGCTCAGATTCCGCTGTCGGAGGGGCTCATGGTGGCGCTCGATCTCGTCGTCGCGACGGCGGCGGCCCTCGACGCGCCGCTGCGTTTCATCGCGCGTCCCGAAATCTTCACCCATGGCGATTCGCTAGCCTGGCTGCGCGAGCAGCTCGGCGGCGCGCGCGACCATCTGTGCATGAGCGACGGCTCGTGCGTCCGGCTGGTGCCGACGCTGCGCAACCACGTGTTCTTCTACGATCTGGCGACGCGTTCGCATGCCGAGGCGCTGCGCCGGCTGTTCATGCGCGCCCCCGAAATCTTCGCCGGCGTCGAGACGCAGGTCAGTTCGGGATTCCGCACCCGGGTCGAGGCGGACCGCTGGATCAGGCCGCCGACGACGCTGCTGCACGCGGGGTCGACGCGCGTCCTCGAATCCGCGCTGCTCCTTCCGTTCGTCTTCGACCCCCGGTCGATCGAACTCAGCGCCCACCGGTGCCTGGCGCTCGCCGAGGCGCCGCCGCCAGGGCGCCGGGAGACGCAGCGCGCCGCCTACATTCCGCTCACCGAGACCGCGCTCGCGGACATCGGCTTCATGCGGATCGTCGGCGCGCGCGTCGCCAGGGCGTTCTTCGATCGCGCCGCCTGCGTCTATCTCGGGCTGCCGCGCCTGCCCGGCGCGCGCAGTTCGCTCCACGCGCGCGTGTGCGCCACGCTCGACGGCCTGCGCAACGCCTCCGGCGACGTCCTGCCGAGGACGCCGGCGAACGCGGTGTTCCTGGTCGGCGGCGCCCTGCCCGCCGAGGCGATCGAGGGCGTCGAAACCGAGCTGGTGCTGCACCAGAGCGCGCCGATCTGGCGGGAATCGCGCGCCGATCTCGACGCGTTCGACGCGATCGGCGTGTTCGCGCCGCGCGCGGGGGGCGACGAGGCGGGGCTGATGGAGGTCGTCGCCAGAATGAGTCGCAACGAGCCGCGGCTGGCGCTGTATGGTCTCGACGACTAGCGCCGGCCGCCAAAGGAGTCGACGCGTGCTGAACAGCCGTCCCAAGGTCACCATCGACATCGGCCCCCTGCTCGAGGACCAGTGGACGGGCATTCCCGTGTTCACGCGCCGCCTCGTGCGCGCGTTGCTGCTGCACGGCGAGATCGATCTCGACTTCGCCTTCAACTGCGAGAAATTCCCGCGCGCGGCGGTCATGCAGGCGCTGAGCCTGGGGTCGGGCACATTCCTGCGCGAGGGCTGGCAGCGCGAGGGCGCGTTCGAATACGAGCTCGCCGACATCGACGGGGCCTTCCTGTTCCCGACCGTCAAGACCCAGTTCGGCATCGCGAGCCGGCAGGCGAGCACGGTGCATGACATGAGCACGCTGTTCATGCCGGAGAATCACGAAGAGGCGAACATCGCTTTCCATCTCGACAATTTCGCGCGCGAACTCGCCACCGACGACGTCGTCTTCTGCATCTCGGAGGCGACGCGCGCGGCGCTGCTGACCGCCTTCCCCTCGGTCGCGCCCAAGGCGCGCATGCTCTATCAATACGCCGACTGGCCGGACGAATTCGAACTCTACGACCGCCACCTGCCCGCCCCGCGTGTAGGCCGCTACGCCGTCGTGGTCGGCACGATCGAGCCGCGCAAGAATCTGGCGCTCATCATCCGCGCGCTCGCTCTGCCCGAGCTCGCGCGCTCCGAACTCAGATTCGTCGTCATCGGCAAGAAGGGCTGGCTCGTCGATTCCTTCCTCGAGGGGCTCACCGAAGCCGAGCGCGCGCGGCTGGTCTTCTCCGGCTTCGTCTCCGAATTCGTCAAATACCGGCTGATCCGCCACGCCGAGTTCCTCATCTTCCCCTCGCTTTACGAAGGCTTCGGCATTCCGGCGCTGGAGGCGATGAGTCTGGGCAAGCCGGTGCTCGCGGCGCTGACCTCGAGCCTGCCCGAAGTGGTCGGCGACGCCGGCATCTTCTTCGATCCCTATTCGCCGACCGACTTCGCCGGCGCGGTCGCCGAAATCTCCGATCCGCGCTGTCTGGCGGAACTCGCGCCCAAGGCGATCGCGCAGAATGCGACGTTCAACTGGCGACGCATGGCGGCGCCGATCGTCGAATGGGTGCGCGGATGAGCCGGGCCGCGCTCATCCTCTGCGCGCTGCTGCTCGCGGGCGGCGCAGGCGCGGAATCGCCGCGCGTCGACCCGTCGACGCTGACCGGCAAGCTGATCTTCGGCTACCAGGGCTGGTTCGCCTGCCCGGGCGACGCGGCGGGGCGCGGCTGGGTCCACTGGCGCGACGCGAAGGGCTTCACCGTCGACATGCTGCCCGACGTCGGCGAGCTGCCCGCGGCCGAGCGCTGCGACGCCGGTCTGCGCGCGGCCGACGGCGAGGAGGTGTTCGTCTACAGCGCCCAGGACCCGGCGACCGTCGACCGGCATTTCGCCTGGATGGAGCGCTACGGGATCGACGGCGTGGCGCTGCAGCGGTTCTCCAGCGTGCTGGTCGACCCGAAGGTTCGCGCGAGCGCCGATCGCGTGCTCGCCAACGTTCGCGCCGCCGCCGAGAAACACGGGCGGGTGTTCTTCCTGATGTACGATCTGTCCGGCGCCACAGCCGAGCGGCTCGCTCTCGTTCGCGAGGACTGGCGGCGTCTCGAGGCGGACGGCCTGACCGCGAGCCCGTCCTACCTGCGCCATCGCGGCCATCCCGCGCTCGGCCTGTGGGGATTGGGCTTCGCCGGCAAGCCGATGACGCCCGACGAGGCGCGGGCCTTCCTGCGGGAGATCAGCGAAGCGAGCCAGGCGTTCGGCGGCGTGACCACCGTGGGCGGCGTTCCCGCGCAATGGCGCACCGGGACGGGATCGGCGAGCGCCGATCCCGGGTGGAAGGACGTCTGGCCGATGCTGCAGGTCATCAGCCCGTGGGCGGTCGGCAGCTACCGGGACGACGCCTCCGCCGACAGGTATCTCGTCGAGACGCTCGAGCCTGACCTCGCCGAAGCGCGCCGGTTGGGGGCGGACCTGATGCCGGTGGTCTTTCCCGGCTTCACCTGGGCGAATCTGATGCGCGCGCGACACGACGAGCGCCAGGCGATCAGCAACCAGATCCCGCGCCGCTGCGGGCGCTTCTGGTGGCGCCAGGTCGTCGGCGCAGTGCGCGCGGGCGCGACGACGATCTTCGGCGCCATGTTCGACGAGGTTGACGAGGGCACCGCCATGTTCAAGATCGCAGCCCGCGCCAAGGAATCGCCGACCGCGCCGTCCTTCGTCACGCTCGACGCCGACGGCTGCAAGTTGCCGAGCGACTTCTACCTGCG
>JBEKEI010000093.1:0-18532 GCA_050013915.1 Roseiarcus sp. | reverse complement strand
GATCGATAGGCCACCCTGCTCGAGATCGGCGTCGACGAGCACCGCATTGGCCCCCCGGCCGCGCGCGTGCGTCGGGCCGGCGAGCGCATAGCCGCAGGCGTTGTCGGCGGTCGTCACGGCGAGCCCCGCCGCGGTGCGGACCGCGTCTGCGGCGACCGGCTGCAAGGCGTCCAGATCGATGTCGCGCCGCCGCCCGCCGTCGGCCATCCGCTCGGGCGCGAAGAACGCGCCGGGATCGGCGGTCGCCTCCCGCCGCAATTCGCACCAGAAGAACCAGCCCTGATTCCAGAACTGGCGACGCGCGACGTGCAGAGCGCCGCCGAACGCGCGCAGCAGCTTGTCCTCGTCGTGCCAGTCCGACCACGGACAATGTTCCTCGCCGACGCTCGGATCGGACGCGCGGGCGAACCGGCGCGCGTCGAACTGGTCGGACGACGACCAGCCGCAGGTCGCGTGCGCGAACGCCCAGGAATAGACCATCAGGATGACGCTGCCGCCCTGGGCGAGGGCGGCGAGGCAGCGCGCCGCCAGCCGGCGCTGCAGGGGTTCCGGCATGGTCATCAGCGACCCGTAGACGAAGACAAAGTCGTAGGGGCCGCCCAGATCCTGATCCGGGCCAGCGCTGCGGATGAAGCGCATGCCGTCGGCGCCCTTGGCCGCGGCGACGCGCGCGACCAGCGCGAGGTTGGACTCGACGATGTCGCAGCAGGTCACCTCGGCGCCGTGCAGGCGGTAGTAGATTTCGTGCAGGCCGAGGCCGGAGCCGATCGACAGGACCCGCTTGCCGGCGAATTCGGCGGCCATCCGCCGCAGGAACATCTCCTCTTCGGGGTATCGGCGGAAACGGGCGGCGAAGCCCGCGTCCCAGGCTGCCATCAATTCCCCTACGCCCAGCCGCAGCATGGCCGCCGTGTCGTGCTTTCCGACGCCCGAGGGGGCGAATCGCCAATAGGCGCGCGCCGAAGCAAGGTCGAAATCCTCGCCGCCCGGCTGCTCGCGGCGCCTGTCGACGGACCCGCTCGCGGCCGAATCCGGCTTCTCGACCTGCCACAGCCCGGTCTCCCCGTCCGAACTCGGATAGGCGCCGGAGACGCCGAGCTCGGCGAGGCGGACCGTCTCGCGGCGCAAAGTGCGGAATCCGACGCGTCCGAGCGCCTCCTCGACCGACCGCGCATCGGCCTTCCAGAGATGCGTCGGGTTGCGGAAGTCGCGCTGGCGATAATCGTGCGGAATCGCCAGATAGGCGCGGCCGCCCGGCCGCAGCACGCGATGGCACTCGGCCAGCGCGGCGAGGGGATCGGCGGCGTGCTCGAGCACGTTGTCCGCGATGATCGTATCCGCGCTCGCTTCGCCGAAGGGCAGGCGGTGAATGTCGGCGACGAGCCCGGCCCCGCCGAGCCCGCGCATCGCGGCGGCCTGGTCGAGCGTCAGGTCGAGGCCGAGGTAGCGCGTCGCGCGATCGGCGACGCGGCGCGCCATCACGCCGAAGCCGCTGCCGAGTTCGACCACCACGCCCAGCCGTTCCGGCATCCAGGCGATCAGCCGTTCGGACTCCGCGGTGATGTCCGGTCGGTCGGTCCTCAGATAGGCGTGGGCGTCGACCTGCGCGCGCGCGAGGTCGCGCGCCGCCGCCGGCGCGGCGACGACGCGCGCCGCCTCGGCGAGGAATCGCAGGCCGGTCAGGGCGTTGCGCGCCCGCGGCGCACGGCCGAACAGCGCGGCGAGCGGCGACGCCTGATCGAACAGCGCGCCTGCGTCGAATTCGAACAGCCGCAGCCGGGCCGGCGCCGGCGCCGCCCAGTTGAAGACGAAATAGTCTGGCCAATGGGCGACGAGCGTGGCGTCGGAATTGGCCTGGAGCTCGAACTGCCTCTGGCCCGCGCGATCGAGGACCCGCGCCAGCCGGCTCCGATCCGCTTCGAAATCGCGCGCGAACGGCCGGTCGAGCGGATGGAACCCTGCGTCCTCGACGCCGCCGTGGAGCGCGCGGCCGGGCCACCGCGCGATCTCGATCGGGGCGCCGGGCTGCGCGCGCGCGGCGGGCAGCCGCAGATCGAACGAGAGGGCGCGATAGGGCGCGCGGTCGTCATAGGCGGCGAGCCGGCTGCCCGGCGCGCCGCGGCTGACCGGCGTGAGATCGAATGCGATCCCGTTCCGGCGCGCGAAATCGACGATCGCGCCGCTCCGGCCGATCGGCGCCGATCCGCGCGCCCACTGGAACGCGATCGCGCCGTCGCCGCCGTTGTCGCGCAGCGCGACGCGCAGGCGCCCGACCGCCTCGTCCGTCAGCCTTGCCGCCGCGGCGAAGCCGGCGGGCAGGACGACGCCGATCGGCGCCTGGGCGGCCGCGGCGACATGGGCCGCGAAGGACGGCAGCAGCCGCGCCCAATCGTCGAGATCGGCGTCCGGCTCCGGCAGATCGACCGCGTGGGCGGCCGCTTCGAGCCCGTATCGGCGCAGCATTTCGCCGGCGAGCGGGGCCAGTCGCATGTGCAGCGCCTCCAGCGCCGCCGACGACCAGCGCAGCGCCACGCCCGCGCCCTCGACGCGACAGGTCGCGATCGCGATGCGCCAGACCGAATCGCCGTCGCGCGCCTCGAGGATCGCGTCGACCGCGCCAAGCAGGCCGATCACCTGTTCGACCTCGCCGTCGGCGAGCGGCGCCCCGGTTTCGACCGGCTGGGCCCAGACCAGCCGGTCGCCGGCCTGCAGCATGGCGCGGCACACGGTCATGATCGAAAGCCAGCGCGGAAGATCGGCCTCCGTCCGGGGGAGCCGCGCCGGATCGAGGCAGAAGGCCATGTCGGATGGCGCCAGACCGGTCGCGGCGATCGCGGCGCGGATTGCTGCGGGCAGATCCGCCTCCGCGAGGCTCGTCAGGGGGGCGCTGTCGGGCGGTTCGGCCTCCATGTCGCCGGCCGAGGGCTCGGCCTCGCCGCGCGGGGCGATCCGATCGGCGGCCAATTTGGCGAGCGTGCCGGCGGCGTGCCGGCTGCTCTCGACCAGGTCATGCGTCGTCCGGCCGAGCGCGATCAGGTCCGTCTCGAGGCGGCGCCCGATCCCGGCGAAATTCAGCGCTACGTTCCGGTCGAGTGTCTGCGTGACCTCGGCGAGCTGGTTCGCAATGTCGCCGAGCTGGCGGATCTGCGCGGCGAGTATGGCGAGGTCGCGCTCGACGCGCGCGCCGCCCTCCGCGAGGCCCTGCATTGCGCCCTCGCTCCGCTGCGCGGACGCCAGGATATCGGCGAGGCGCGCGCCGAGCTCGAGACCCTGGCCGGCGAGCGCCGCCGCGACCGATTCGAGGCGCCCGCCGAGCGCCGCGAATCCGGCGCTCGAACCCTCCTCCAGCCGCTGCCCGGCTTCGGCGAGGCGGGCGACGCGTTCGCCGAGCGCCGCCAATCGGGCGCTCGAGCCCTCCTCCAGCCGCCGCCCGGCCTCGGCGACGGATTCGAAGCGCGAGGCGATCGCGTCGAAACCGCCGCCGACCGCCCCGTCAAGGCTCGCCACGGCCTCGGCGAGCGCGGCGAGGCGCGCCCCGAGCCGGCCGCCTTCGTCGGCGGCGCCCGCGAGCCCGGCGCCGAGGCGTTCCCCGAGCGCCGCGAGCCCGACTTCCAACGCGCGCACCGCCTCGGCGACTCCGGCGACGCGCTCGCCGATCGCGCCCGACCGGCCGGCCAGCGCCGCCAGATCGGCCTCGAAGCGAGCCGTGGCGGCGGAAAAGCCGGCGCCGACCGCGGCCTCCAGTCGGTTCGTCTGGACGAGAATCGCATTGGCGACGGCGACCAGTTCGCTCTGCCGGGCGCGCAGCTCGGGCAGGCCGAGCCGGCGCTCCAGCCGCGCGATCAGCGCGGCGATCAGCCTTCGGCCCGGGATCATCGCCTCGCCCGACCGATGCGCGCGGGCGCGCGCGCCGACTGGGGGGCCGCGCCCGGCGCGCTCGGCGGATCCCTGGTCATGCTACGCCGCCAGCCTGCGCTCGATCCAGCGCTCGTGCCAGAAAACGGCGTTCATGATCGTCCAGAGATGAAAGCCCCAATTGATCCGGCCCTCGACCTGCGCCCGCAGGAGCCCGACGACATAGTTCCGGTCGAGATAGCCGTCGCGACACAGGGCCGAGCGTTCGAGCGCGTCGATGCAGCGGGCGCCGAAGCTCGGCTCCATGAACCATTTGTCCATCGGCGCGCCGAATCCCTGCTTGCGACGGTACAGCAGGTCATGGTCCACATAGGGCTCGGCGAGCTTCTTGAGGATGCGCTTGCCGACGCCGTCGGCGAGCTTGTAGGAAGGCGGCAGGCGCATCGCGAATTCGACGATATCGTGGTCGAGGAAGGGCACGCGCGCCTCGATTCCATGGGCCATCGTCATCTTGTCGACGCGCATCAGGAGATGTTCAGGCAGGCGCAGGCGCATTTCCATATAGGGGATTTTCGACAGAACTTCGGGCGCGGCGACCCGGCCGGTGAGCTCGCCGACATATTCGCGGACGACCGCGTGGCTGTCGAGCGCCCTCAAGGCGTCGGGCAACAGGCCCTCGATCGGACAATGCACGGCGCCGCGAAACGCGCCCGGGTTCGGGGTCAGCCGGGCGCGCATGTCGCCCTGCCAGCACACCGCGCCGCCCCAGAACAGCTCCTCGCCGGCGCGGGCGCGCCGACGGATGTCCCTGTCCTCGGCCGAGGCCGCGGCCTCCAGCCACCCCCGGTCGCCGCGCGCCGCCGGCGCGTAGACCTCCTCATATTTCTTCCGGTTGTGCTCGCACCACCAATAGCCGAGGAAGTTCTCGTCGGCGCCCTCGCCGACCTGGACCACCGTCGTGCCGGACTGGCGCACCAGCCGCGCGAGGAAGTAGAGCGGGATGCAGACGTTGTCGGCGATCGGCTCGTCCTGCAGTTCGACCAGCAGCGGCAGGAAGCGCAGCGCCTCGGCGCCGTCGATGCGCGTCTCGTGATGGTCCGTGCCGTAGCGCTCGGCAATCCGCCGCGCATGGTCGAATTCGTTGAATTCCTCGTGGCCCGCGTAGCCGATGGTGAAGGTGGTGACCGGCCGATCCATCAACTCGCTCATCAGCGCGACGTTGAGGCTGCTGTCGACGCCGCCCGACAGCAGGACGCCGAACGGGACGTCGGACACCATGCGGCGGCGGATCGACTGGCGCAGCAACCGCGTCAGTTCGTCGACCGCCTCGTCGAAGCCGAGGTCTGCCGGCGCAAACATCGTCGCCGCCGACGGCTTGCAGTCCCAGTAGCGCCGCGCGACCGCGCGGCCCGCCGCGTCGATGGTCACCACTGTGGCGGCGGGCAGTTTGAATATGCCGGAGAACATCGTCAGCGGCGCCGGCGCCACGATGAAGGTGAGATAGTGCCAGAAGGCCGTCGGGTCCATCGCGGCGGAGACCTGGGGATGAACGAGCAGCGCGCGGATCTCGGAGGCGAACAGCCATTCGCCCGCCGCGGTGCGCGTAACGTAGAGCGGCTTGACGCCGACGCGGTCGCGCACGAGATGGAGGATCGGCCGGCCCGGATCGCGTCCGTCCCAGATCGCCACGCTCCACATGCCGTAAAGCCTGCCGAAGCAATCGACGCCCCATTCCTCATAGGCGTGCAGCAGCGCTTCGGTGTCGGAATGGCTCGTGCGCCAGGCATATTTGCCGAGCGCCTCGAGTTCGCGCCGGATCTCGGCGTGATTGTAGATTTCGCCGTTGAAGACGATGGCGACGTCGCCCGCCGCATTGCGCATCGGCTGATCGGCCGCGGCGGAAAGGTCGATGATCGAGAGCCGGCGGTGGCCGAACGCGCAAGTCCGGTCGGGCGAGCGCCACAGCCCGGCGCCGTCGGGCCCGCGATGGGCCATCCGGTCGCGCATCGCTGCGACCACGGCGTCGGAGGAACATTCCCCGCCCGGCCTGAACGCGCCGACCACTCCGCACATGCTGCGATTCCTCTCGCGGTTCGCGCCGCGGCCTCCCCTATCGCACGCATGCCGGCGCGCTTCAAACCGGGCGGTGGCCGAAGCCGGGAACCCGCGCGATGGTCGCCTTGACCTGCGCCGCGGTGATGAGCCGGGAGCACTCGAACTGGCGCGGTGTGTCCTTATGGCGCGGACACCAGAAAAAATCGCGGTGATCGAAGCGGAGGCGCACGTCGTTCCAGCAGGAATTGCAGGCGTGATAGTTGATCACCCGGAACGGCGTCGAAAATTCATTGGTCGGATGGGTGAAGCCGGAAATCAGCACGACCGGCCGGCCGAGCGCCCAGGCGAGCCAGGACAGGCCGCTCGACAGGCCGACGAAGAATTCCGCGTGCGCGATCCAATGCGCGCGCTGCAGCAGCGGCTGGTCGCCGGTCTGGTTCTCCGCTCCTTCGGGGATCGCGGTCCAGACCATGCCCTCGCCGTGGACCGGCTTCTGGTCGATGCAGACGACGCGATAGCCGGCATGCCTGAGGAACGCGACGACGTCGCGCCAGCCCGTCGGATTGTTCCAGAACTTGGCCTGCATGGTGCTGTGCGCGGCGATGCAGACATAGGGCTCGGGGAGCGGCCGCGGCGTCGGCGCGAGCGCGATCGCCGGCCGCAGTTCGCGCGGCTCGAGGCCGAGCAGATAGGCGCCGGCCTGCTGCAGGCCGATCGACTGATAGGGGAGGCGCTGATGCTCGCAGCGGACGTCGTTGAAGTGCAGCACCATGACATAGGTCGCGTAATAGCGTTCGGGCCGCACCTGCTCCAGGGTGAGGAATTCGATGTCGGGATAGGCGCCGGCGAACAGCGGGATGAGATGGCCGGGCATCGCGCAGGCGAGCGCGCAGCCGTGGACGGCGCCGAACCGCGCGGCGTGCGCGAACCAGGCGATCGTGTCGCCGAGCGTGCCGGCCGGAAACTGGATCAGCACCGACCGGCCGCGGGCGTCGAAGACATGATCGAGCAGGATCGCGCCGGCCTGCCAGACCTGGAGCCGGAACCGGACGAAGTAGCGCTTCGCGCTGCGCACTTCCCCGCCCGCGAACTCGGTCTCGAACAGGACGGCGCCGGCGTCGAAGTCTGACAGCCGCACACGCCAGCCGCGCGCATCCTGCGGGGCGAACAGCCGGCAGCCCTCGTTGAAGTCGAACCGGAGGCCCTCCGGCCCTTCCTGCGTCGGCCGCGCGGGCGCCGCATTGTAGGTGCGGCGCGCCGGCGCCGACGCGCCGGCTCTGTCGTCGTCCATGGCCGCCGAACCTCTGGAAAAAGCGCCACGCCGGCCGCGAGCCTAGCGACGAATCCGGCCACCGATCAATCGCTGAGCGGGGATTCGCGGCTGCGCCGACGCAGCGCGCGGGCGCCCGGCGCCGAAGCTGGTCTGGTCGGCGCGGCGTTTGGCGGCCGACGGCGGAAGTTCGCGTTCGGGGCGCCGGGCGCGAAGCCGGCGGCGGCGGCCGCGCTGCCTGCGACCGCCGGGGCGACCCTGCGCTCCGTCTGCGCCCCGGATGCGTCTGTAAAAGAGAAATGTGAGAATATTATTGCGATATTCCAAAAGATCGGCTATGGTTCCGTCATTCGTCCCCCCGGCTGGAGCCCCGACATGGCCGACCCCATAGCGCCCGCGTCGCCGCCCGCCGCCCGCCTCAGCGCGATCGAGCGCGACGCCTCTCGGCGGCTCGCCGCCCGGAGGGTCGAGGACGGCGAGCCCGGCGCGATCGGCCGGCTGTCGCGCGCGCTCGAACGCCTCGACCGCTACGAGAACGTGGCGGCGGCGCCGCCATTCGACGAGCTGGCCGAAGGCGCCGCCAAATTCGACGCAAAACTCGACGATCTCCTGCGCAGGGTCGCCGGGGACAAGGCGCGTGCCGCCGCCGCGCGCGGGGGGCCGGACGGCGGCGCGCCCCAAACCCCCGCGGGCTTCAATTTGCCTGCAAACCCCTGATTTTCCTCGATCGGACGAGAAATGAATTTCCAGATATTGCCACAACGAAAGGATTTGTCGGGCGATGCGGCTCGCGGCGCCGCCCCGCGCGCGGAGCCCGACGGCGGCGCGCCGCAGACCCCTGCGGGCTTCAATTTGCCTGCAACCCTGTGATTTTGCTCGATGGGACGAGAAATGAATTGCCAAATCTTTCCACAACGAAAGGATTTGTCGCGCGATGCGGCGGGCGCCGATTCCGACACGGAACGTCATTCCCGGGGCGAGATTGACGCGCGGGCCCGGCCCTGCCAGTGCGGACGCCGGCTCAGCCTGCGGCGCAACAGATCCGTTGGCCGGTCCATCAGACTGTGCCTAGAAGCTCCGCGTCACATAGACGCGGCCGGCGACGCCGGCCGCCGTGCCCGGGAACGCGGCCGGCTTGCCGTCGATCGTTCCCGGGGTTGCAGCCCAGAGCGCCGGCGTCGACTGGCGCGTATGTTGGGCGAGCAACTCCAGCGCGAAATCGAGCAGCGGCGCCGGATGCCAATGCGCGACGGCGCCGCCGATGACGCTCTTCGCATCGGAGGAGAGCTGCCCTTGCGACCCGCTCCAGCGCAATTCCAGATAGGACAGTTCGGGATCCACCGAGAAGGTCGGCGAGAAATGGCGCTCATAGAGCGCGGCGACCGACCAGGCTGTCGGGCTCGCCCAACGGCCGCCGCCCGCCGCAAAGGCGTCCCCGACCGACATGGCGAGGCCGTTGCCGTTGGCCGCGCCGTTCTCGTTCCAGAGGCCGTCGTTCACGCCCGAATACCAGATCGCGGTGCGGGTGAAGACCGCGTCGAACGACGCCTTGTCGGCGTCGCCGAGCTTGGGCAGGTTGATCGTCGCGCCGGCCAGCGCGCCCCAGCCCCAGGTCGCGAACGCATCGCCGGCGGCGTCGACGACGCGCACGGGATGGGCGACGCCTGCGAGCTGGGCCGCGCCCCAGTCCTCGTCGAGGCGCAGATTGGCGACGAAATCGGGCGCCCGCATGCCTTCGAACGCCGCATTCGCCGCGCCGATCGGCGCGCCGTAGGGCGTGTAATCGTCGACGACCAAATTCGTGCCGGGGCCGCTGAACCCGTTGGGGCCGGCGCTCTGCGCGGCGATCGTCGCGGAAAAGCCGCCGTCGAATCTTCGGGTATAGGCGATGAGATCTGGCTCGTTGGCGCCCTGCTGGTCGGGCGAGAAGAAATTGGCGAAACCCTCGCCGCCGGCGAAAAACGAGAAGAACGACACCGCCTTGCCCGCAGTGAGTCCCGCCCATTGGATATAGGCGAGATCGACATAGGCGGAATTGCCGTCGGTGTCGAAACCATTGCCGTCCTCGAACCGGATCGCCGCATAGCCGCGCAGGACGCCCCAGGCCGTGTCCTGGCGCGCGTCGACGTCGACCTCGGTGCGCAGCGTCCAGCCGAACGAAGGGTCGAGATTGGCCGCGCTGGTGCGCAGCGCCGCGCCCTGGGCGGCGGGGCTCGCCCAGTAATAGCCCCTACGCGCGCCGCCCGCTTCGGCCTGCGCGTCGACGAAGCCGCTGATCTTCAGGCAGGCGTCGGCGCCCGGAATCGTGAAGCCGGCGGTCCCGTCGACGGCGCAGACCTTGACGAAGGCGGCCAGCCCCGACCTGCGGTTCGGCAGATCGGCCGCGCGAGCCGGGGCCGCCAGACCGGCGGCGAGCCCCGCCGCGCACGCCAGCGCGCCGCTCCGCCCGATCGTCCGCCGCTCGATCGCCATCGCCCGTCCCGCCCCGACGCGCTGCGGAGGGGCCCCGCATGAACGCGCGCCGCCCTGCCCGACCTGTGTCATTAGGACCGGGGTGTGACGCGCGCAACAACAACCGGCCGCGGGCGCCGGCCCGCGAGCTCGCGCGAGATGGGCGCGCCCCGACGGGTCGCGATCGTCGAGACCGGTTAGGCCGCCGCCCTCGCCGCCGCGCGCATCAGCATGCCGTAGAGGTCGCGCGGATCGTCGGGGTCGGCGACGAGGTCCAGTTCGACATAGGCGCCGGTGCGCGGAAGCTGGTCGCGCACGTAGCGCAGCGCCGAGAAATCCTCGGTCGCGAAGCCGACGCTGTCGAACAGGGTGATCCGCCGCGCGTCGCGCCGGCCGGGCGCGGCGCCGGTCAGGACGCGCCAGAGTTCGGTGACGGGATGGTCGGGCGGCAATTGCTGGATCTCCCCCTCGACGCGCGTCTGCGGGGGATATTCGACGAAAATGTCCGAGCGAAGCAGAATGTCGCGGTGCAGCTCGGTCTTGCCGGGGCTGTCGCCGCCGATTGCGTTGATGTGCATGCCGGCCCCGACCATGTTGTCGGTGAGGATCGTCGCCAATTGTTTGTCGGCGGTGCAGGTGGTCACGATCTCGGCGCCGAGCATCGCCTCCTCCACGCTGCGGCAGGCGACCACGCCGAGCCCGGCGCCGGCGAGGTTGCGCGCGGCCTTTTTCGTCGCCGCCGGATCGATGTCCCAGAGCCGCACCGCCTCGATCCCGCAAATCGTCTTGAAGGCGAGCGCCTGGAATTCGCATTGCGCCCCATTGCCGATGATCGCCATCGTCCGCGCGCCCTTCGGGGCGAGATATCTGGCCGCCAGCGCCGAGGTCGCCGCGGTCCGCAGCGCGGTGAGAATCGTCATTTCCGAGACAAGCACGGGATAGCCGGTGGCGACGTCCGAGAGGACGCCGAAGGCGGCGACGGTCTGGCGCCCGGTGTGCGAGTTCTTGGGATGACCGATGACGTATTTGAACGCGTAGATCGACCCGTCGCTGGTCGGCATCAGCTCGATCACGCCCTCGGCGGAATGGACGCCGACGCGCGCCGTCTTGTCGAAGGATTCCCAGCGCCGGAAGTCTGCCTCGATATAGCCGGCGAGGTCGGCCAGCACGCGCTCGACGCCGATGTCGACCACGATGCGCATCATGTGCGCCACACTGACGAAAGGCACGAGGCTGAGGGGTCCGGGCGTCATCGAAACGCTCCCTGGTTGATCGCGCGGGCCCGAAGCCGGCGCCGCCGGGCGCGACGCGGCGGCAGGAAGGCGTCTAGCGAAGATCGCCTGAATCGTCAACTGTCAGCAGTTGACAAACATCAGGTCTCTCGTCACGCTGCCGACCGCGCTCTCCGTCATCCGAGGCTCTCGGCCATGCCATCGCTGTCCCCGACCCCTTCGGGTCCATCCTCAGCGCATCGCCTCGGCAGCAGCCGCGAGGCGCGCCGATGAACGTCGCCGAAACGGACAAGCTCAGCGCGCGCAGCCTTTCCGAAGCGGTGCGCGATCGGCTGATGCGGCTGATCGCCAATGGCGCGCTGAAGCCCGGCGAACGGCTCAACGAAGTCCATCTTGCGGAAGCCTTCGGCATCAGCCGCGGCCCGGTGCGCGAGGCGGCGCGCGAACTCGAGGGCCAGGGCCTGCTGGTCAGCCGGCCGCGCCTCGGCTTCTTCGTGGTCCGCTTCACCCGGGCCGAGATCCTCGATGTCTACGAGGCGAAAACCTGGCTGGAGGCGGCGTTCATCGACGATCTCGCCGTCCATTGCGATCGCGCGACGCGCCGCGCGATCCTCGCCGACATCGACAGCGTCGACGCCTCGGACCGCGTCGCCTTCAGCGAGAGCCTGTTCCGGTTCCGCCTGCGCGTGACCGGGCATATCCACAACCGGTTCCTCGCCGACCTGATGCTCGCGCTGTATCGAAAGTTCTACGTCATCGAGGCGGTCGTCGCGATCGCCGAATCGGCGGATCGGCAGGCGCGCATCGTCGAAACCCTGCGCCGGTTCTGGACCTTGATGGCCGCCGGCGAAATCGCAGCCGCGGGCGCCGTGACGGCCGAGGACACCGCCCACTGGCTCGCCGACCTGCCGCCGCGCTTTCCCGGCGCGGCGACCCCGCCCGCCGGGCGCTGAAAGGTCCGAGCGGCCGGGCGCAACGTCGGTGTTAGGAGTCGGACACAAGAAAGTGTCATGTTGACTTGACACACGCAATCACCGAGGTCAATCTGCCGGAGCATCGACGCCCGCATTTCCGCCTGGCGTCGTCGAAGATGAGCAGTCCATGCGTTCTAATTCAGAGCGCCTGCCGGCAGAGACGCAGCGCCCACCGACTCGCTTTGCCGGGAGCTGCGTCAGCAGCGCCGACCGGGGATGGAACACCCGGCGGGTCGAGTTCGTCGACCCCATCATCCTCGAGCGCGACGATTCCTCCGAGCGCAGGACCCGGCTGGAAGCGATCGTATCGACCGAGATCGTTCCGCGCCTCGCGCTCATGCATCGCACGGCTTTCGCTCTGGAGGCGGGCGCCGTCGCGCCGCCGGGCCAGAACGAGATCGCCCATTTCGCCGGCCTCGTGCTCCGCCCGGACGGCTCGGCCGCCGAGCGCCATTTTCTTCGCCTCGAGGCGTGCGGGCTCTCGGTGGACGCGATGTTCGTCGACCTGTTGGCGCCCGTGGCGCGCCATCTCGGGCGGATGTGGGACGCGGACGACTGCGATTTCATCGACGTGACGCGCGGCATGGGCCGTCTCCAACAGTTGCTCGCGAGGTTCGAATGCGACGGCGAAAGCTCGGCGCTGATCGCGAAACGCACGGTCCTGATGTCGACGCTGCCGGGCGAGCGGCATTCGTTCGGCGTCGCCATGGTCGAGAAGTTTCTCCGCGCGTGGGGCTGGCGGGTCCGGTCGGAGCGAGTCGGGACGGTCGATCGCCTCGTCGAGACCGTCCGCCGCGAGTGGTTCGCCGTGGTCGGCATCAACGTAGGCTCAGTGGCGCCGCTGGCAATGCTCGCGCGCACGATCCAGCTCATCCGCCTGCACTCGAGGAATGCCGCGGTCGGCGTGATGGTCGGCGGCCCGGTATTCCTCGAGCGCCCTGATCTGGCCGCAACCGTCGGCGCCGACGCGACCGCGATCGATGCGCCGCGCGCGGTGGTCGCCGCGCAAAAGCTTTTCGAGACCGGGCTCGGAACGCAGGCGGGCGGCGAATGACCTACGCGGCGGGGCGGCGCCGGTGGGAGGCCGCTTTCCCGTTGCATGGGCGCCCTGCCCGCCCGCAATAGCCTGCGACAACCACCCCCGTCCGGTCCACACTCCCCTTCCCTCGCCCGAACCCCGCGCCCGCGCCAATGCCCTCCCCCGCGCCCCCCGTGTCCATTCAGGTCGACGCCGGCGTCCCGCGCGGCGCGTGGCGGCCGATCTGGAACTGGTTCGGGCACGACGAGCCGAATTACACGACCATGCCGCACGGCCGCAAGCTGCTCGGCCGACTCGCCGCGCTGCATCCGGGGCCGGTGCATCTGCGCGTCCACAATCTCCTGACCTCGGGGGACGGAACGGCCGCGCTGAAATGGGGCTCGACCAACGCCTATGTCGAGGACGCCGCCGGCGCGCCCGTCCATTCCTGGACGATCCTGGATTCGATCTTCGACACCTATGTCGAGCTCGGCGTCGCGCCGTTCGTGCAGGTCGGATTCATGCCGGAAGCGTTGAGCGCGGAGCCGGCGCCCTACCGGCACGATTTCCCGCGCGGCGAGATCACGACCGGCTGGGCATGGCCGCCACGCGACTGGCGGCGCTGGGCCGAACTGGTCGAGGCCTGGGCGCGCCATGTCGGCGACCGCTACGGCGCGGCGCGCGCGCGCGGCTGGCTGTGGGAAATCTGGAACGAACCGGACGGCCTCTACTGGAAGGGCTCGGTCGCGCAATTCTGCCGGCTGCACGATCTGGCCGCCGACGCGATCCGCCGCGCGCTGCCGGGCGCGCGCGTCGGCGGGCCGCACACCTGCGGCCCGACCTCGCCGCGCGCCGCCGATTTCCTGAAGCGGTTTCTCGCCCATTGCCAATCCGGGACGAATTACGCGACCGGCGAGCGCGGCTCGCGCCTCGACTTCGTCGCCTTCCACGCCAAAGGCCGGCCGGAGCTCGTCGACGGCCATGTGCGGATGGGAATCGCCCGGCAACTGCAGGACATCGAGAAGGGGCTCGGCATCGTCGCCTCGTTCGAGGCCCTTCGCGGAACGCCGGTCATCCTCGGCGAATCCGATCCGGAAGGCTGCGCCGCCTGCTCGACCGCGATGCGCCCGGAAAACGCCTATCGCGACGGCCCGCTCTACGGCGCCTATGTCGTCGAGGCCCTGGCGCGCACGATGGAGCTTTCGGCCAGGACCGGAGTCGCGATCGAGGGCTCGGTGACCTGGGCGTTCGAATTCGAGGGCGAGCCCTTCTTCGCGGGATATCGCGAACTCGCCACCAACGGCATCGACAAGGCGGTGCTGAACGCCTTCCGCATGATCGCGATGCTGAGGGGCGAGCGCCTCGCCGCGCGCAGCGACGGCGCAAGACCGCTCGCCGAAGTGGTCGCCAGCGGGGTGCGCGGCGCGCCCGACGTCAACGTCGCGGCGACGCGCGACGGCGGGGAGGTCGCGATCCTCGTCTGGCACTACCACGACGACGACCTCGCAGCGCCCGACGCCGCGGTCGCGCTCGCCGTGACCGGCCTTTCCGGCGCGGCCTGCATCGTCGAGCGCTTCCAGATGGACGCCGCCCACGGCGACGCCCATGCGGCCTGGCGCGCCATGGGCGCGCCGGCGCGGCCGACCGAGGCGCAATATGCCGCGCTCGAGGCCGCGAGCGCGCTTCCCCTCATCGAGCCGCCGTCGCGGCGCGCGCTCGCCGGCGGCGCGCTGGCGCTGGAATTCGCCCTGCCGCGGCAAGGCGTGACGCTGGTGCGGCTGCGGGCCGCCCGCTAGCGCCCCGGCGACCGCCGCCGCGCGCCGAGCAGGGGCGCGCTCCGCAAGGCAGCTGCGCCGAGCCGGCTCGTCGCGCCGGTCCGATCGCCGCCGGAGGCGGTCGAGCCGGGGGTGCGTTGGCGCCGCGATCGGAAGCCCGGATATGTCGCAAACCCGACATCCGATGCCAGTATTTCGAAGAAACATGATACAAGACGAATCAGTTCTTTGGGGATTTGCCCTTCGCTTCGATCGGGGTCGCAGCGCTTGCGTCGGTCGGCGAAGCTCACGCCCGCGCCGCGGACTTCGGTGGCGTTCGCGGCGCCCCAATCCCGCGTGAGCGTGGAGCGGTTTGCGAGCGCAGGGCGCGTTTTGCCGTCGCGGCGAGCGGCCCAGGCCGCGCCGGTCGCGGCGGAACTTCGATCGGAACAGACGATGAGCCTCGCGCGCGCGCGCGAAACCGACGACGAGGCCTTGGGCCGCCGGCAAGGCAAAGGTCCAGCGCTCGACCTCGTGGAGAATCCGTTCGGCGTCGCCATCGTCGCGATCGCGCCGGTCGTCGCCGCCGTGCTGCTGCGCCTGGCCATTCCGGAGCTCGGGACGCGCGTCGCCGTCCTCGCCTTCTATCCCGCCGTCGCGCTCGCCGCGCTGTTCGGCGGCCTGTGGTCGGGCCTCGTCGCGACCGCGCTCTGCGCGCTGCTCGCCGACTATTTCTGGATCCCGCCGACCGGCCGCCTCGCCGCGCCGGCGCCGATCGATCAGCTGACGCTGGTCATTCTCGGCGTCAGCGGGATCGTCGTGTCGATGATCGCCGAACGCCTCCGGCGGGCCAGTCGCGGGGCGCGGCGGGCGGAGGCGGGCCGACGCGAGGAGATCGAGGGTCTCGTCTGCCGGGGCGCGGCGGAACTGGTCTCTGCGACCGACGCGCTGAGGAGCGAAATCGCGATGCGCCGCGGCTCCGAGGACCGGTTCCGGCAGATCGTCGAATCCGCGCCGAACGCGATGATCGTCATCGACGCCGACGGCGTCATCGAACTGGTCAACCTGCAGGCCGAACAGCTGTTCGGCTATTTGCGCGACGAACTGGCCGGGCGGCCGATCGACATGCTGCTGCCGGTGCGCTTCCGGACCGGCCACATCGATCATCGCGCCGCCTTCTGGATCGCGCCGACGCAGCGCGCGATGGGGGTCGGACCGGATCCGTTCGCGTTGCGCAAGGACGGCGGCGAATTCCCGGTCGAGGTCGCGCTCGGCCCGGTCACGACCGCTGGCGGCGTCAAGGTGATTTGCTCGATCGTCGACATCTCGGCGCGCCGGCCGATGGAGAACGCGCGGGGCGACAGCGAACAGCGGATGCGGCTGACGTTCGACGGCATCCGCGACCAGGCCATCGTCATGCTGGATGTCGAGGGCCGCGTCGTCGGCTGGAACGCGGGCGCCGAAAGCCTGATCGGCTACGCGAAGGACGAAATCATCGGTCGACACGTATCGCTCCTCCATCCGCCGGATGACGTCGCGCAAGGGCTTGCCGAACGACAGCTTGCCGTCGCCGCCGAGCGCGGGCGCGTCGAGGCCGAGGGCTGGCGCCGGCGCAAGGACGGCGCCCGGTTCATGGCGAACGACACCGTCGACGCCATCCGCGGCGCCGGGGGCGAGCTGTGCGGGTTCGTCGAGGTCATGCGCGACATCACCGAGCACAAGCGGATCGAGAACCAGCTGACCGAAACCAACATGCGTTTTGCGATGGCCGCCGAAGCGGCCGGCCTCGGCTTCTGGGATTTCGACGTCGAGGCGCGCACCCTGCGCTGGGACGACCAGATGTTCAGGCTCTACGGCCTCGGCCGCACCGGCGGCGAGCAACCCTTCGCGCTTTGGGCCAGACACCTTCACCCCGACGACCGGGCGAGGGCCGAGCAGGAGATCGCCGATGCGATCGGCGGGAGGCGCAATTTCGAGTCGGAGTACCGCATCGTCAGGCCCGACGGCCGGGTGCGGCGGCTGCACTGCGCCGCGAGCCTCGCGCGCGATGCGGCCGGGCGCGCCGAGCGGCTGGTCGGCGTCAGCTTCGACATCACCGAGCGGAAGGAAGCCGAGCAGGGCCTCGAGCGGGCGCGCGACGCCGCCGAAGCCGCCAACCGCTCCAAGTCCGAATTCCTGGCCGTGATCAGCCACGAGATCCGAACGCCGATGAACGGCGTCATGGGGCTGAACGCGCTCCTGCTCGACACGGATCTGACGCCGCGCCAGCGAAGGATGTCCGAAGCGATCCGCGATTCCGCGGATTCGCTGTTGACGATCATCGACGACATCCTCGACATCTCGAAACTGGAATCGGGCAAGATCGAGCTCGAGGAGATCGATTTCGATCTGACCGCGGTGATCGAAGGCGCGGTGGAACTGCTCGCGCCGCGCGCCCGGCAGAAAGGGCTCGCGCTGTCCGTCGACTTCGGCGCCGTCTCGCGGACGTCGCTTCACGGGGACGCCGCCCGGCTGCGCCAGATCGCGCTGAACCTCCTCTCCAACGCGATCAAGTTCACCCCGCGCGGGGAGGTCACGATCGCGGTCGCCACGAGCGAGGCCGCCGGGGGGGCCGTTGCGATCCGCTGCGAGGTGCTGGACACCGGGCCGGGGGTCGACGGGGAGGCGAAGAAGCGGCTGTTCAAGCCGTTCGAGCAAGCGGACAGCTCGGTCAGCCGGCGGTTCGGCGGCACCGGCCTCGGGCTCAGCATTTGCAAAAAACTGGTCGAGCTGATGGGCGGGCGGATCGGCGTCGACGACCGGCCCGGCGGCGGCAGCGCATTCTGGTTCGAGGTCGCCCTGCGCCCCTCCGCGGCCGGCGCCGCCGGCCTCGCGACGCACAACCCGGACAAAGGCGAGGGCGAAGCGGCGGTTCGCTCGGGCCGCATCCTCCTGGCCGAGGACCATGCGGTCAACATCGAAGTCGCACGGATGATCCTCGAGGGCGCCGGCTACACGGTCGATGTGGCCCTCGACGGAGTCGAGGCGACCGAAGCCGTTCGCCGGAATCGCTACGACCTCGTCCTCATGGACATGCAGATGCCCCGTCTCGACGGACTCGCCGCGACCCGCCAAATTCGCGCCGCCGAGCGCGGCGGCGCCCATCTGCCGATCATCGCGATGACCGCGAACGCGATGAAGCAGGATCGGCGCCGCTGCCTCGAGGCCGGAATGGACGACTATTTCTCCAAGCCGTTCAAGCCCGCCCTGCTGATCGAAAAAGTCGCCCGGTGGATCGATCGGTTCGGGCCGGCGGCGGAGCCGCCGGCCGAGGTCGGATCCGAGGCGATCGACCGGCTGCCGGCGATCGACTTCGGGGCCGTCGAGGAGCTCGCGGCCTGCCTGCCCGCCAACAGGCTCGCCGCGCTGCTCCAGCGCTTCGTCGGGGAGCTCGACAGGCAGACGGCGACGCTCGCGCGCCCCGCGCCGGATGCAGGGCTCGACGCGATCGGCGGCGAAGCGCACAAGCTCGCCTCGAGCGCCGGAACGTTCGGCGCGCGGCAGGTGCAGAAACTCGCCGCCGAACTCGAGGCCGTGTGCCGCGGGGGCGACGAGGCTTCGGCGGACGCGCTGGTCGGCCGTATCGTCGCGGCTTCCGCGGTCGCGTCGACGGCGCTGCGCGCGCGCTACCAATTGCCGGGACCGTGACGGCGGACGGGTCTGATCGATCGTCGCCGCGGCTTGCAAATCGCCGCAAGCGGCGTCAATCTCGGCCTCGCCGAGGCCGCAAACCATGGACTCCCAGACCGGCCGGCGGCGACGAACGAGAGGTCGAGGATGGGCGGCGCGCTGGTGGTCTGCCTGCTGCTGGTCGGGGCCGCGCCCGCCGCGGCGCAGACGCTCGCGATGAGCGGCGGCCCCGCCGGCGGCGCCGCGCCGGCCGC
>JBEKEI010000092.1:0-18622 GCA_050013915.1 Roseiarcus sp. | reverse complement strand
ACCCGCGCGGGTCTGCGGCGCGCCGCCGTCCGGCGCCCTGCGCGTGCCGGCGCCCCGGGCCGCGTCGTCCGACAAATCCTTTCGTTGTGGCAACATCTGGAAATGGATTTTTCGGCGGATCGGGGGAAATCAGAGGGTTGCAGGCAAATTGAAACCCGCGCGGGGCTCGGCGGCGCGCCGCCGTCCGGCCCCCCGTGCGCGGCGGCGGCCCGCGCCTCGTCGCCGGCGACCCGGCGGACGCTTTCGTCGAGCCCGGCGTCGAATCCGGCGGCCGATTCGTCCTCGTCGTCGAGAGGCGGCGGCGGACCGCGTTGCGGCAGCGGCCGAACCGGTCGAGCGCGCGCAGCAGCGGGTCGATCGCGCCGGGTTCGCCGTCCTCGATGCCGGCGGACTTGCCGCTCGATCGCGCCGAGACAAGCGGCGGGCGGCGGCGCGGGCGCTGCGGGGTCGGACATGGCGGGGCTCCTGCCTGGGGGACCAATGGTGGGAGCATAGCCGATTATTCTGAATATCACAATAACATTCTCAAATTTCTGTTTTACGGACTAACCCGCTGCGCAGACGCAGCGCCCGGCCGCCTCGGCGCCCGCCGGCAGCGCGGCCTCGGCCGCCGTCGTCGCGCCCGGCGCGCCGAACGTGAACTTCCCACCGTCGGCACGCCGCGCCGACCGGGCCAGCTTCGGCGCCGAGCGCACGCCCGCTGCTTTGGCGCAGCCGCGAATCCCTGCTCGGTCCGCCACCGGCGGCGCCGACCCCCGGGCATGAAATGGTTGGCTAGGTGGCGGATGCCGCGGGGGCGTCGCTGGCAGACGGACCGGCGATGAGTCTCTTTCCAGAGGAGATTGCAACCTGGCCGCGACGTCAGATTGAGTTCGGCCTCCCTCCGGCGATCAGGATCCGCCGGGGCCCGATCCCTCCAGGATCTCTTGTCCAACTCGTGCGCCCTCCGCTCGGCCAGCGCGAACCCGTCGTCATCGAATCCGACCGCGGACGTTCTCGCGGCGGCGGATATTGTCGCCAAAACCTGCGACCCGAATCGAAATCGATTGTCAAAATCAGGCTCACGGTATCCGGCGTCACGGACTCATGACGTCATTCGCAATTGACACCGGAAGGTGAAGGCCGCCTCTCGACTGCCCGAATCGGCCAATCCGCTCGCAGCCGAGAGTCGCCTGAAACCGGCGCGCCTCGGCGGTGAAGCAGCGCAAGACGTCCAAGCATCGACAGCGTCGGCCGGGTTGGCGTTTCAACTGCGCACCAATCGCCAACTAGGCGCCAAGGTACGCGGCGACAACCGCGGGATTGGCCTGGACCTCGCGAGGCGGGCCTTCGGCGATCTTTCTGCCGAAATCCAAGACGACGATTTTGTCGGAAATGCCCATTATGACGGGGATGTCGTGTTCGACGATCATGAAGGTCAAGCCGAGCTCATGGCGCACACGCCGGATCAAAGCCGTCATGGCTGATTTTTGCGGGGCGCTCATGCCGGCCATGGGCTCGTCGAGCAGCAGCAAGCGGCCGCCCTGCATGAGCGCCCGACCAAACTCGATTTGCTTTTGCTGGCCATAGGAAAGTTCGGAGGGCGCCGCCGGAGAAGGCGATCCGGCCGCGGTCCAGGATGTAGGCGAACTGCGCAAACTCCAGCGCGAGGCGCGCATTCTGCTCCACGATCAGCATCGAGGTTCCCAGCGCCTCGCTGACCCCACGCAATCGCTCATAGATCGACCTGACGATCAGCGGGGCCAGACCGAGCGAAAGCTCGTCGACCAGCAGCAGCCTCGGGCGGCCGATCGCCCCGCCATCGCGGCGATCGCCGAACTGAACGCGAAGGCCTTGAGCCTCAGGATGCGCACGTCCGCGCCGACAGCCGTCGCCGCGAGTTCGTGGTCGCGCATCGCATCGTTGCAGCCGCAAAGTCGACGCACGAGGCGCCGGCCGAACGCCTCGAAGGAGAACGGAAGGAACGCGACAATTCGGTGGCTGCGATGAGCCGGCCACGCCCTCCGATTGCGACGACGGCGGCTTGGATCGACCGGCGATCATGGCCCCGCGTTCGAAGCAAAAGTCGAGCCGTTCCATAGCCAATTCAGCGCCCCGGCGAACGCGCTTTCGACGATTTGCGACCAGGTATAGATATTGGCCAGCTCCTCCCCGAGCGCGGTCTGCCCGGCGACGAGGCCGGTGATGTTGGTGAAATGTCCCCAACCGATCGAAGCGAGCGACGTCGGGACCGGCAGGGGGTTGGCCGGATAGAAGCCGACCGTGGCGAGCAGCGGCGCGATCGGCACGAATTGCGCGTTGCTCAAGGCGACGGGCGTGCAAGCGGTGGCGGTGCACTGGAGCGCCGTCCAGTTCGCCCCCGCCACGGCGACCGATCCGGGACTGAGGACCTGCGCCGCCAGCTGATACGGGCCGGCGGGACCGGTCGAACTCACCAAGGCGATGGCGTCGGTCGACGGATTGACCAAAGCCGTCGCCGGAACGATGTCGAGCGCGCGGCCGAGATAGGGCATCGGGTCGATCCCGGTCGGCAACAGACCAGGCTGCGCGGTCGGCAGGGCGATCGGGCCGGAGAGCAGCGGCAGAGTCGCTCCCTGATTGTGCAGGGTCGTCATTGCGGCCTGGAAGGCGGGCAGGAAGTCCGTGCGGATGGCGACGGTGATCGGGATCGACGGCTGCGCGGCGACTGCGGGGCGGTCGTTGGGCACTTGCGCCAGGCCGAGCGATACCGAATTGCTGACCCAGCCGAGCGTCGGCACGGGTCCGGCGACGCCGAGAACGCCAGCCAAGGTCTGCGCCAGCATGTCGGTCTGATTCAGCGTCGTCAGCAAATTGATATAGCCGCCGATCTCCGAGATGTTGAGCGGGGGCGGCACCCGCGAGGCGACGACGTCCCCCTGCAGTGCGATCCGGCGCAGGATGATGTTTTGCGCTTCAACGGCGTCGGGCGAGGTCCCCGTCTGAATCAAGTTCAGGAAACTCGACATCAATTGGGCGTCATAGGGCCCCGAACCCAGAACCCCTGTCGTCACGCCATTGCCGGGAACCGGGCCGGATGTAACCCCGCCTCCCGGGTCGGGACCAGACAAAACCCCACCCCCGGGATCGGACGAAACGCCGCCGCCGGGACCGGGGCCGGGGCCAGGGCCGGGCCCGGGACCCGAGGAAACCCCGGTTCCGGGGCCGGACGAAACGCCGCCTCCGGGACCTGGGCCAGGCCCGGGACCGGGCCCCGATGAAACGCCACCGCCGGGGCCCGACGATGCGCCGCCGCCCGGGCCAGGCCCGGGACCGGGGCCGGGACCAGACGAAACCCCGCCGCCGGGACCAGACGAAACGCCGCCTCCGGGACCTGGGCCAGGGCCGGGCCCGGGGCCGGACGAAACGCCGCCGCCGGGGCCCGGGCCAGGCCCGGGACCCGACGAAACCCCGCCGCCGGGACCGGGGCCTGGGCCGGGACCAGATGACACCCCGCCGCCGGGGCCCGACGAGGCGCCGCCGCCCGGACCCGGGCCAGGCCCGGGACCCGGACCCGGACCCGACGAAACTCCGCCGCCGGGGCCCGACGAGGCGCCGCCGCCCGGACCCGGGCCAGGCCCCGGACCCGGACCCGGACCGGACGAAACCCCGCCGCCAGGGCCGGACGAAACGCCACCGCCGGGGCCAGACGAAACCCCGCCTCCAGAACCAGGGCCTGGACCGGAGCCGACACCCAATGTGTTCGGCGGGCTCCCCAGCGGATTGGGCGCGACCGCGCCGCTCGGTCCCGACGATGGGCTCGATCCGGCGAGCGGATTGGGGATCGCCGTCGCCGACGGCCGGCGAACGTTGATCGGCGGCGGCTTGCCGGGGCCAACGCCGGAGAACGGCTTGGCGCCGATCGGCCCCGCGCCGGGACCGGGATTTGCCCCCGCAGATTTGATTGGTCCTTGCGCCATGGTGCTGTTCCTAAATAACGCCTGCCTCGCCGCAGTCTCTTTCGGTCGTCACGATCCCACCGCTGGCCCGCTCGGGCCGGAGGGGCCGCCGGCCGGCGGCCCCGAAGCGGCGCCGCCGGACCCGCCCGGGCTGGCGCCGGACGCGCCCTGAGTGCCGGCCGCCGACCCCGCGCCCGCGCCGCCGGGACCCTGGCCTGGCGTGGACGAGGTCTGACCGCCCGATTGCCCGGTCTTCGCCCCGCCGGCCGCAGTCCCACCGGCCGTCGTCCCACCGGCCGTCGCCCCAGAACCGCTTCCGCTCTTCTGGGTCGCGGCCGCGGCCGAGGAGCCCGCGTTGGGATTGCCGAAATACGTGCCAACGATGTTGCCGACCGTCGCCATGGCCTGCGAATTGAGCTGCTGGTTGGCGGCGAGCGCATCGGAGCGCGCGGAATTGGCCAAATTCTGGGAATTTTGTTGCAACGCGGCCAACTGCGTGGCGCCGGTGAGCGAGGAGCTGAAGTCCTGCTGGCTGGCGGCGTTCTGGCCGAGCGCTTGCAGCAAGCTGGTGTTCGGCTGCGGCGCGGTGAGCACGTTGTTGATGAGTGACGGCAACTGCCCGAGCGAATTGGGCGCCGTGAGTCCGGCGGTCAACGACGGCGAGCCGGCCGGCAGCGTGACCGGAGAGATCGACGGCGCGGTGTCGGCCGGCGAATCCTGCCAGTTCCAGAACCGCGTGAGGTCGATCTTTTCCGCCGACGGCGAACTGCCGAGCACGCCTTCGCCCAGCACGCCGCGTGTGGGCAGCGCGATGATCGACTGCGGCGGCGCGAAACTGGCTTGGTGATAGGCGAGCAAAGCGGCCTCGATGTCGCCCGGATCGGCCTGCGCCTGCCCCGCCGCAACGCCGTTGGACGTCACGCTGGAGGTCCCCTGCGTCAGCACGTCCGGCATCGTGAAGGGCATGATCATCGAGTTGCCGAAGTAGCCGATCACGCGATTTTCGACGCAATTGAGCAGCGGGACCATTTGCGAGGCGTCCGTCACCCCGCCGGGCGGCACGCCGATCGTATAGGCCTCGAGCAGGATCGCTCGTTCGTCCGGCGACAGCGACGCCCATATCGCGCGCGAATATTGCACCGTGTTGCGAACCAGGTGCTGCGCCATCTTCTCGATCTCGAGCAATTGCTGATAGCGCAGCACCGGTCCGAGCCGGATCGCCGGAACCGGATAGGGCTCCGTCGGCAATTGGACGCCACCCAGCGAATCGTTGGCGTATTGTTCGTTGGGCGCGGGCGTGAGCGAACCGTCGCCCTGCAGCTCCTCGATCGCGGCGGAGAAATTATAGAGCAGAGGACCGGTCAGCGCCGCTTCCAGGTCGGCCGGCGTCAGGGTGATCGTGGTGCGCACGGTCGCGCTGGAATTCTGTCCGATCGTCGACTGGATCGCCTGCTGCACCCAGGTTCCGCCGCCGAACAGCGCGTTCATCTCCTGGAGCGCCGCCATCTCCGGCGAAAGCAACATGTAGCTGGCGGTGCGGAAACTTCGGCTGATTTCGAAGCCGACGACGTTGCTGCGGTTCATCGACGGCGGCAAGGCCATCGTCGCAGTCAAGGGTACGGAGGCCCCAGGGCTCATCGGCTGGCGCTGTTGCGTCAACCAGCTCATCACCTGGTCCTGGCTGGCGAACGTATCGGCCGGGATTTGCGGCGCCGGATTGCTGAAGCGCACGGGGCCGACGCGCGTGCCCCGATCGGTGCGCACCGTGACGTAAATGTCCTCGCAATAGACGAACGTCCCGCTCAGCGAGAACTGGATGACGTCCTCGACGACGCCGCCGGTGTCGACGCTCGCGGTCGGGTCGGAGGCGAACTGCTGGAGCAGCGTCATGCCATATTCGAACTTGCGCGGCAGCGCCTGCGCCAGGACGTCCATGTGCTTTATGATGTTGGCGTACCGCGCCATGATTCCGGCGCGGCCTTGAGCCTGGATCGCCGTCGGGTCGCTGATCGTGAGAGGCTGCCCCGGGCCGAGGAACCGCACGACCTGCAGCGGCACCAGACAGCACAATTGCAGGCCGTCGATGGCGGCGGTGACGTTGTAGAGGCGCTGCACCTCCCAATACTGCATCGTCAGCGCGCGCGTGTGGTTGTGATTGGTGATGGTGGTCGTCGTGATCGACTGCGCCTCGCTGGCGGTGGCGACGCGCATGCCGGTGCGCGCGGCCGAACGGCGCGCGGCGGCCTGGTTCTGGGCGGCCGAATGCGTCAATTGCGCCGCTTGCTGCGTCGTGTCGCGTTGGCCTTGCAAGGATTGATTCGAAACGCCGCTCGACGACGACGACCCGCCTCCCCCGCTCACGAACAGGCAACTGGAGCCCCAGCTCGAAGAGTCCGATTGGGTCTGGAACGAACTCGAACCGTTGATCGCCTCCTGGAACGCCGAATCGAACGTCGCTTGCGTCGACGTGTCCGCCAATGCGGTCTGTTGTTGCGCTTCCTCCTCGGTGAGGGACTCGCTCTCGGCGACCGAAGATGTGTCGGTGCGCTCGAAGATCGCGACTTGCTGCTGTTCGCCCGGCGCAAGCGGGAGCGAATAGACGAGATCGCCCAAAGCCAATCCCTGGAACGTCCAGCGCTGCGACATGTCCAGCACATAGCCCAGGCCCAGCGTGCCCGCCATCGGCAAGGTTTCGTCGCCGGTCATCGTACCGTCGGATTGTAGCCCCATCAGCTGTTCGCGAAAGCCGTCGATGCTCAACGGCTGCTCGATCGGAACGCGGTCGACGTAGGTCACCGCCCCGGGTTCGGGCGAAGGATCGACCGGCGGTGCGATCGGGCCCAACCGAACGCCGTGGCCGGCCGGCGGTGCGGCCGCGCCTCGCGGGATCGCGCCACGGCTCGCCGGCGCTGCGACGGGCTTCGCCAGCGCGACGGCGGAGGAAACGGCGGCGGAAACCGCGTCGGCGGTGGCGAAGACCGGCAGGTAGCTGAACAGATTTCCGATCTGAAACGAATTGGCCTGGCTGACGATGCTGGCGCGCGGCTCCACCAGCCGGAAGAACACCTGGTAGGGGAATTGATCGACGGAGTTGTTGGCGCCGTAGGTCAGCAGACTGCTGGCGTCTTCGCCCATCGAAACCGAAGGCAGTTGCGCCGGATTGGTCAGCGCGGGCGGCTGCGAATTGGCGGGCGGCGGCGGGGCGAGCGCGAGCAGAGCCGCCAGGATGCTCTGCGGCAACGGATAGAGGTTTTGCGAAAGCGTCGCCACGCCCAGCAGGCCGTTGGCGGCGATTTGCGCGGCCGGAATGGCGACGCTCGCATAACCATTGGCCCCGTGGACCGTCAGGTTCAGCGTCGAACCGCTCGGCAACGGGACGTTCGCCGGCGGATTGAGTTGAAAGGTCCCCGTTGGATCGCTCAACGCAGTCACGACGGCGCCGCCGCCGCCCAGACTCGTCGGATCGAACGACACCTGAAGCGTCGCGCCCGGAGCGCCGCCCGGCTGCATGAGCGAACCGATGAGCGTCGTGGGCAAAGTCGGCGTCGACAAAATCGTCTGCAATTGAAGCACGCTGTCGCGCACCTGCTGCATACCGAGAAACAGGTTGGATACCGACGTGACGCGGGTGGTCGTCAACCCCAGCGAACTCGCCGTCGCGCTGAGCGGATCGATGGTCGATAGGATGCGTTGGCGCGCGATCTGCGCCGTCGCCGGCGTCGTAGCGCCGGCCGCCCCCGCAGCCGTCGCGCCGCTTCCCGCGCCGGCTGCCCCGCTCGGCGCGAGACCTACCCCGGCCGATCCGCCAGGACCCGGGCTCAGCGTGCGCGTCGCCGCCGGAGCCGGGCCGACGGGCCGGGCCAGGTGCGGCGGCGCACCCGCTTCCGTCGCATGACGAGGCGTCGGGCCCGCATGCACGGGTTCCGCCTTGCGGGGCGGCGGATCGATCTTGTGGGACCGCCTCGACCCGCGGGCTGACTTTTGTGCGGGGCGCGCTTTGCGTGCCATGTTCTGTCACTCCCGTCCGGCTAGGCTGGGCAAGGCGCTTGGCGGCGCAACGCGCCATGGAAGCGCACGAAGTCCCGAAGTCAGAGATTCCCGCCGGGCCCGCCGTAGAAGAAATAGACGTTCCACGGATCGGCGGCCGACGAAGTCGCGATCGTGTACAGCGACGGGGCGGTGGCGTAGGGCGAAAGCTGCGCCCATTGGGCGGAGCCGCCGTTTGACGGGAAATAGTAGATATCCCGATGGTAGGCCGCTTGCAACCACCCGGCGCTGGCGAAGTTGCCCTCGCCCATCGGCGGCTGCGGATTCGCCGCGCTGTAGATTTCGCCGCCCCAGGCGCAATTGTCCGCGGCCACCGACATGGCGCCGCCGTTGTAGAGGGAGGTCGGCCAATAGCCGATCGCGTTGCTGGCGCTGGTCCCGCCGAGGTAGAGCCACCAGTTTCCCTGATAGAGATAGACGAGGGCCTCGATTTCATATTGCTGGCCGCCGACCTGGCTGACCGGGCTGAGCGCGCCGCCCAGCCCCCAGGCGCTGTTGGTCTGCTGGAAGCCGGGCTGGCCGCTCTGGCTCAGATTGTAGGCGCCCGGATTGGAGGGATCGTAGCCGTTGTTGGTCCAGTAGACGAACAGGATCGGCTGCGTGGTTCCCCACCAGGTCTGCGAGACCATCCAGCCGACCTCGGCGGTCTGCAGGGCGGAGCCGGAGCCGGCGGTGTACCAATGTTGCGACAGCGAGAATTGGTTGTCGCCGACGACCGGCGCGGCCAGCGCCAGGAAGCTGTGGCCGCCGGTATTGCCGACGACCTGATTGGCCTGGGCGTGGAGGTGTCCGTCGGTGACCGAGGCCGGGGCCGGCCGGCCGATCGGATCGGGGCGCCCGAGCGGGTTCAGCCGGCGTGGCCGCTTGCTGTGGAAATCGTTCAGCGTCGGAAACCGCGCCAATTGATCGAGCGTGATCCGCCGCAACGGGATCGTGCCCGGCGGGCACCCCATCGCATTGCCATGCCGGTCCAGGCGGCCGAGGCCGAACGGCCCGACGACCGCGTTTTCGCCCGAAGCCCCGGCGCCCTTCGAAGACAAGCCGCTCAGATCCGGCGCCGTCGCCAGAGTCTTGTTCGTCCCTTTGATCGAAGGCTGCTGGTGAATCGGCACGCAATCGAAAACCTGCCCGGCGTCGTCGGCGAAGCTTTGCTCGATCTCCATGCCGTCGTAGTAATTCAGGAGGAATGACTGCATCGCCTTGAACGATGCCGCATCGAGCACCCGCGCTTTTGCATCGGCGCGATGCGCTTCGAAATCCGCTTTAGGGATGGATTCGAGATGCGCGCTATGCGGCAAAATCCCGATCGGAGTTGAAGGCTTGGCCGCCATGATTCAATCCCTCTTACAAAACCGCCATTCTTCGGTTGCTGTTTCATGCAATTTTACAGCGAGCGCTCGTCCAGGAGTCGGTTTCAATTACGGTCTGCCCGGGCGAAAAAGGGCTTACGGTCCGCCCGGCGGATATAACTTACGGTCTGGCGGGCGGATGTAGCTCACGGTCTGGCAGACGGAAGAAGGCGAAACCATGAGCGTCGCATTTGTCCGCGAGGAAAGCGCACAGACGGCCGCGGAGGTCGAGCTTCCCGCTCGGCCGATCTCGCCCCATCCCAATTGGGTGACGGCGTCGGGATTGAATGGGCTGAACAAGGCGATGGCGGAGGCCCGCGCTGCCTACGACGCGGCGCAACGGATCGAGGACGTGAACGAGCGGCGCCGGGCCGCCGCCCTCGCCTTACGAGACACGAACTACTTCTCCCAGCGCCTGGGCAGCGCGCAGGTCATTCCGCCGCCGACCACGCCCGATGTCGTCGCTTTCGGAAGTCGCGTTTCGATCAAGCGCGGGGACGGCCGGAGCCAGGCTTTCACGATCGTCGGCGAGGATGAAGGGAATCCTCGCGAGGGATCAATCTCCTATGTCTCGCCGATGGCGCGCGCTCTCCGAGGCAAGATCGTCGGGGACGTCGTTGCCATCGGCGACCACGAGATCGAGATCATCGCCATCGCGTGAATGGGACAGGATCGCTGCGCCTGTCAGGCGCCATTCTCGAAAGGAGAGTATGGCGTCCGACAAAGAGGTTCGAGGGAAAGGCCCGTTCGCCATCGCAGGCGCCGATCGCGCTCAGACGACTTCGACCTCGATGTCGTGGGCGCGAAGGCGCTCCAACTGGGCTGGCGTCACCCCGTCATCGGTGACGATCCGTCTGACGACGTTCAGCGGCGAGATCAAGACGGGCCCGGCGCTGCGGAACTTGCTCGAATCGCATACCAGCGTGATCTCGCGCGAGGCGGCGATCAGCGCGCGCTTGGTCTCCGCGATCTCGAAGCTTCGCTCCGCCAATCCCCGCTCGAAATCGACGCCATAAGTCGCCAGGAACAACCGATCGGCGAAAATCCCGGCGAACTGCCGCTCGGTCTGGCGTCCTGCCGTCGACAGCGTGCGCGCGTTCAACCGGCCGCCGCAGACGATCACACTCACCCCGCGTCTGGCCGCCGCCTCCAGCGCGACATTGATGGCGCAGGTTACCACCGTGATATCGTGGTCTTCAGGCAGCTGCCGGGCGATCTCGATCGTGGTCGAGCCGGAATCGAGGATGATCGTTTGGCCTGCCGTCACCGACCGGGCCGCCGCGCCGCCGATGCGGCGCTTGGCCTGGGCGTGTTCGGAGGAGCGCGCCGCGAAAGGCGAATCCTGCAACCCTTCGGCATTGAACACCGCCCCGCCATAGGTGCGCTGGACAAGCCCGCGCGCGCTCAGCGCGTCGATGTCCTGGCGGATGGTGACCGTCGACACGCCAAAGCGGCTCGAGAGCTCCGAACTCCTGACGAAGCCGGTTTCGCGCGCCAGCTGGACGATCGAATCACGCCGTCCATGGTCGATGGGCCTGGCCACGAATCGTCATCTCCCGCACTGCCAGAGCGGAATAGAGCGACGGATTTGACTTTACAACTGGAAAGATATTGACTTGCGAGGTTAAAGAAAAAGTCTCGGGGAGGCTGGATTGCGACCAAGAACCGTCGCCGTGCTTGCGACTCTCGACACCAAGGGGACGGAGGCGGCCTATCTTCGCACGCTGATCGAAGCGCGCGCGCTGCGTGCGCTGGTCATTGACACGGGTCTGATGGGGGAACCCGCGACCCGGTCGGACGTGTCCCGCGATCAGGTCGCCGCGGCCGGGGGATCGGTCCTCGCGGCGCTGCGCCAGCGCGCCGATCGCGAGGAATCCGGCCCTGTCATGGCGCGCGGCGCGACCAAAATCGTTCGCGATCTCGCAGCATCGGGCGACATCGACGCCATCCTCGCGCTGGGCGGCACGCAAGGCACCACCCTCGCCACCGCGGTCATGCGCGCGCTGCCCTACGGATTTCCCAAGATCATGGTTTCGACCATGGCTTCGGGCAATGTCGCGCCCTGGGTCGGCACCAGCGACATCACCATGATGTATTCGGTGACCGACATCATGGGGCTCAATCCCTTCATGCGCCACATTCTCGCCAATGCGGCGGGCGCCGCCTGCGGTATGGCGCAGGTCGACATTGCGCCTCGCGAGGGCAATCCGCTGGTGGCGATCACCACCGTCGGCATCACCACCAAGGGCGCGATGGCCGCGGCCAGGGTCCTCGAGGAGCATGGCTATGAGACGATCCTGTTCCATGCGGTCGGCACCGGCGGGCGCGCGATGGAGGAGATGATGCGTCAGGGTCTGATCGGCGCCGTTCTCGATTTCTCGACCATCGAGGTCTCCAACGAAATGCATCACGCGCTGCTCGCCGGCGGCCCCGATCGGCTGACCGTCGCCGGCGCGCTCGGCCTGCCGCAGGTGCTTTGTCCGGGCGCGCTCGAAGTCCTCGTCTTCAATGAACCCGAGACCGTGCCCGCCCGCTATGCGGGCCGGCGGCTGGTGCGCCACAGCCCGCAGATCACCGACCTCAGGCTGACGCGCGAGGAAATGGCCGAGGTCGGTCGCGAAGTCGCGCGTCGCCTGCAAGCGACGCGCGAGCGCGCGGTGTTCCTGATCCCCAATGCCGGCTACGACAGCTATGCGGTGGCCGGAGAGCCCTTCCATGATCGCGACGCCGACGCCGCCTTCGTCGCCGAATTGCGCAGGGGCGCCCCAGACTGCATCCAGATCGAGGAGCGCGATCTCGATATCAACGATCCCGCCTTCGCCACGGAGGCGGCCGAGACGTTGATCGGTCTCATGCGGCAGAAATCGGCGGTTGGGTGAACCGTGGCCGTGCGGTATCCCAGAACCGAATGCCTCGAACGGCTGCGCGCGGAAATCGATCGCGGTCGCGGCCTGGTGATGACCGGCGCCGGCAACGGCATCGCCGCCAAGTTCATCGAGCGCGGCGGCGTCGACCTGATCGGCGTCTACAACACCGGCTACTTTCGCATGCAGGGCTATGGCTCGCTGGCCGGCATGCTGCCGATCCTCGACGCCAACGCGCTGGTGTTCCGCACCGCCGAGCGCGAGGTGCTGCCGCAGGTGCGCGCGACGCCGGTGGTCGCCGGCGTCAACGGGGTCGACCCGCTTCGCGACATGCGCCGCTTTCTCGAGGATCTGCGTCGGATCGGCGTCAGCGGGGTGCACAATTTTCCGACCGTCGCCTGGCACAGCGGCGAATTCAGACGAACCCTGGAGGCGACCGGCCTCGGCTATGAGCACGAACTGGCAATGCTGAGGATCGCGCGGGACCTCGACATGCTGACGGTCGGCTACGCCTTCGACGCGGCGGACACCAAGCGTCTGATCCAGGACGCGGCGCCGGACATCTACATCTTCCATGCCGGAATCACCGCCGGCGGCGCGACGGGCGACGCCGCCGGCTCTTCGCTCGCCGACACCGCCGCGCGCAGCCAACAGCACTTCGCTCTCGCCCGCGCGATCAAGCCCGACATCATCCTGCTCGCCCATGGCGCCGCCATCGTCGAGCCCGAAGACGCTCAGTTCATGCTCGACCATACGGGTTGCCATGGCGTCCAGCTTGGCTCCAGCGTCGAGAGGATGGCGATGGAGCGTCCGCTGGAGGCGCGCGCGGCGGCATTCAAGACCGGGCGTCGCAACGCCAACTCGGGCGCGAGCGGGCCGCAATGACGCGCGTCCCCTTCTCGGCGCTGATCGCCGACGCCGAGCGAGGCGGCTACGCCGTCGGTTATTTCGAGAGCTGGGGCCTGGAATCGCTGCTCGCCGTCGCCGACGCCGCGCAGGCCGTCCGCTCGCCGGTGATCCTCGGCTTCAGCGGCATCTATCTGCCTCATCCGAACCGATGCGCGCGCGATCCCCTCGGTCCCTACGCCGCCATGGCCGCGGCGGTCGCCGACCACATCGCCGTTCCGGCGTGCCTGCTGTTCAACGAATGCGCCCGTCTTGCCTGGGTGCGCGAGGCCATCGCCCTCGGATTCGACCTTACGATGTTCAGCGACGATACGCTCGCGCCAGCCGAGCAGAGCGACGCGATCGCGGCGCTTGCCGCCGAGGCGCACGAGCGGCGCGCCGCCGTCGAAGCGGAACTTGAACCGCTCCCCGGCGTCGGCGGCGATCTGCACGCCGGCCACGCCGCGGAAGGGGCGCGGCTCACCGATCCCGACGCGGCGCGCGCCTTTGTCGCCCGCACCGGCGTCGACGCGCTCGCGGTCAATGTCGGCCAGATGCATTGGCACGGGCGACGCGCGGCGCGCCTCGACCTCGACCGGCTGCGCCGGCTGCGCGCCCTGTCCGTTCCCCTCGTCCTGCACGGCGGCTCGTCGATCGACACGGCGGACCTGCGCGCCGCGATCGATATCGGCGTCAGAAAGATCAATATCGGGAGCCGGCTGAAACAGACCTATTTCAACGCGCTCCGCCAGGCGTGCGCCGATGTCGAGGCGACCGCCAATCCCTACGAGGTGATCGGCTCGGGACTCGCACAGGACGTCCTCGTCCCCGGCCGGCTGGCGCTTCAGCGCGACGTTGAACGGTGGATGCATTTGTTCGGCAGCGCCGGAAAGGCCGGGTGATGAGATATCCGATCGTCATGCCCAGGCTCGGCGCCACCGGCGACGACGTGAAGATCGTCGAATGGCTCGTCGCGGAAGGTGCGCCGGTCAAGGCCGGCCAGGCTTTGTTCGTCGTGGAGACCGACAAGGCGACGAGCGAAGTGGAAGCGTTCCGCGACGGGTTTCTGGCGCAGGTGATCAAGGGCGCCGGAGCCGGATGCGCGCCCGGCGAACCCGTGGGCCAGCTCACCGACGAGCCCGCCGACGCGGCGAGCGCGCCGGGCGAACCGCCAGCGACCGCCACCCGCAAGCTCGTCCGCGTGCGCCTGAAGCCGGCGCCCGGCGCTCCGCAACAACGACCGGCGGAGTCGACGCCACGGCGGACGCCGGCGGACGATCCTGCGCCCGCGGCGGAGCGGCTGATCGAAGCGTTCCGCCTGATGGCGCTGATCCGCCGCTACGAGGAGCACCTCTATCAATTGTTCCTGCAGGGACTCGTGCCGGGGACGCTCCATCAGTGTCAAGGCCAGGAAGCGGTTGCGGTCGGCGTCTGCACGGCGTTGCGGCGCGACGATGTCATCTACAGCACCCACAGGCCCGTCGGCCATCTGATCGCCAAAGGGGCCTCGCTCAACGCCATCACCGCAGAAATCTGGGGCAAGGCGACCGGCTGCGCCGGCGGCAAGGGCGGCCAGATGCACCTGGCCGATTTTTCCGTCGGCGCGATGGTGTCGAACGCGATCGTCGGCGCCAACATCCCGATCGCGACCGGAAGCGCGATGGGCTTTCGCCTGCAAGGCCTGGATCGGATCGCGGTCAGCTTCTTTGGCGATGGCGCGTCGAACATCGGCGCCTTCCACGAAGGACTGAATCTGGCGGCGGTACAGCGGGCGCCGGTGGTGTTCGTGTGCGAAAACAACCTTTACGGCGCTTCGACGCATGTCTCCACGTCGATGCTGATCGCCGACATCGCCAGCCGCGCGGCGGCCTACGGCATGCCCGGGGTCTGCGTCGACGGCATGGACGTCGAGGCGGTCCATCGCGCCGCCGCGCAGGCGGTTCAGCGGGCTCGCCGCGGCGATGGCCCGACCCTCGTCGAATGCAAGACCTACCGCTACCGCGGCCATTCGCGCGGCGATCCGGGCAATTACCGGAGGGCGGAAGAACATCGCCAATGGACGGCGCGCGATCCCATCGAGCGCCTGCGCGGCCGTCTCACCGGCGATTTCGGCATGACGGGCGAGAACCTGCAGGCGATCGAACGCGAGCAGCAGCAAATGGTGGAGGCGGCGGTCGCCTTCGCCCTCGCCAGCCCTGATCCGACCCCGGCTTCGGCGCTCGACCATGTCTTCGCCCCGTGAGCGGCAGTCCCATGAATGATCTTTCACAGGAGACCAGACGCATGGGGATGGCCGAGGCGCTGCGCGACGCGATGCGGATCGCCATGCGATCCGATCCGCGGGTGTTCCTGATCGGCGAGGACATCGGCGTGCCGGGCGGCTTTGGCGGCGGCTTCACCGTCACGCTTGGTCTTGCCGAGGAATTCGGCCGCGAGCGGGTGATCGACACGCCGATCTCGGAGGCGGCGATTGTCGGCGCCGCCGTCGGCGCGGCGATGGTCGGCATGCGGCCCGTCGCCGAGATGCAATATGGCGACTTCGTCTTCTGTGCGATGGACCAGGTCGTCAATCAGGCCGCCAAGATGCGCTACATGAGCAACGGGCAGGTCAGCGTGCCGATGGTGCTTCGGCTTCCGGTCGGCGCATCGCAGCGCGGCGCGCAACACGGACAGTCGACGGAGGCCCTGTTCATGCATGTCCCCGGCCTCAAGGTCGTATGCCCATCGACCCCTTACGACGCCAAGGGCATGCTTCTCGCCGCGATCCGGGACGACAATCCCGTCGTGTTCCTCGAGCACAAGCTCCTTTACGGCGGCAAGGGCCCGCGTCGCGAGAAGGCCGCGCTGTCGCGAGCGGGCGAGACGCCGGACGGCGACTACGAGATAGCGCTGGGCCCGGTCGCCATCCGGCGCCAGGGGCGCGACCTGACGATCCTCGCCAACATGCTGATGGTCCATCGGGCGCTGGCCGCCGCCGATCGACTCGCCGAGCAGGGCCGCGATGTCGAGGTCATCGACGTCCGCTGCCTGGCGCCTCTCGACATCGATTCGCTGGAGGCGTCGGCGGCCAAGACGCGGCGGGTGCTCATCGTCGAGGAGGATCATCTGACGGGCGGATGGGGCGCCGAGGTGGCGGCGCTGATCGGCGAGCGCCTGTTTGGGCGGCTCGAGCGCCCGATCCGTCGCCTGGCGGGTCTCGACGCGCCAATTCCATGCGCCGCCTCGCTCGAAGCTGTCTTCGTGCCGAGCGTGGAGCGCATCATCCTGGCGGCCACGGCGATGCTCTGAGAATTCGGCGCGGTCGCGCGCCCGGCGCGGGGCTCCTGAACCCGCCGTGGCGTCGGCTCTCGTGCCCCCGAATATCGGACGCCTGTCAGACGATCGGGGCGAACATCACCGCGATTGAGGACGGCCTCGCTTAAGCGAAGCGCGACACGGGCTCCGGTCGAGTCCTCAATGTCACATCAAAGCGGCGGATCGGAATTCGCGGCGGGCCGCGCGTCGGCGCTGAGACGCGGGTGCGCCGCTTCGACCGGCGCGAACGGCCGCCGGCGCCGCTCGTGGCCGGCCGGCGCGCCGCATCGGGAGCGCCCAAGGACGGCTGTCCCATCATGGCCGGTCGGACAAACCACGCGTCGGGGCGCCAGCGTCGGCTCGACACGGCGTCGCGGGCGGCAGGCCCGGCCATTTCGCATAGCGCACGCAGACCTCGACGTCGATCGCGTCGGTCGCGTCGTCTCCGGTCCAATCGGCGCCCATTTCGAACGACGAATGCCGACTGCAATAGTCCGCGGGATCGCCATGGCCGGCAAACGAAACGTTGGCGAATCCGCGCGTCGCCAGATCGTAGACCGACGAAAACAACTCGCCGCCGTCGATCACGTAGCCGTCGGGAATTTCGGGAATCGAGAACGTCTCCATTTCCCGCAACGCGGGTCGTCTTGCCCGGTAGATCGGAGACGCGCCCGCTTTGCAGCGTGGCGAATCCGCGTTGCAGAGCCGGATTTCGACGAGGTAGCCCGGCAGGCCGCCGCTCGGCGCCGCCCGGCACGCTTCGCCCGATGCGCCGCGCGCGGCGGACGCCAGGAACAGCAGCGCGGCGAGGGTCGGCGGGAAGCGCCGCCTCGTCATGGACGCCCATCCGTTCGCGCCGACGGGCGCGAGCGAGCGGGCGCCTCGCTGGCGCGCGAGCCGGCGGCGCCGCGCCGCCTGTTCGTCGATCGAAATGCAGCCTCCGGTCACTTCCCCGCGCGCCATTGTTCCGTCCCGGCCTAGACATGGTTGTGTGACAATACTATAAGTTGAGGCGCGCATCCAAACCGGCCGAACGTCGGGGGAGTGAACGCCGGCGGCGGCACGGGCGAGCGAGGTCAGCGGATCTCGGCTGTTGGGAGGAACATCAGATGGTCGCAAAACTGAGCAGATTGGTCAGCTTGGCGTTGGCCGGCGTCGGGGCGTTGAGCCTCGCTGCGCTGGCGGGCGCGACGAGCGCGAGAGCCGACGAAAAGCCGCTCGGGCACTACGACGCCACCGCCAAGGATTTCTGGTTGCATCCGCCGGACGACTGGTGGCGCGGCGACGAGACCGAAGCCCAGCGCGGGCTGGTGCCCAATGCAGGCCAGCCCTTGCCGACGCCGGTCGCTGACCTGGAAAAGAATCTCGCTGGCGTCAAACTTCCCCCCGGCTTCAAGATCAGCGTCTACGCCGCCAACGTGCCGCAGGCGCGTGAGATGGCCTGGGGCGACAAGGGGACTCTGTTCGTCGGCACCTGGGACGCCGGCGTGGTCAACGCGATCGTCGATCAGGGTGGAAAGCGGACCGTGAAGCCGGTGATCAAAGGCCTGCGGATGGCCACCGGCGTCGCGTTCAGCAACCACAAGCTCTATGTCGTCGACATCGACAAGGTCTACGCCTGGGACAATCCCGAGGACCATCTCGACAGCCTGGGGCAGGGCAAGATCGTCTATGACGACTTCCCGCCCTACACACCCCACGGGTGGAAATACATAACCGTGGGGCAAAACGGCGAATTGTACATCCCGGTCGGTCCGCCCTGCAACGAATGCCTGCCCCCGAGCGGCACCTCGCAGTACCGCCGCATCAATCCCGACAACGGCAACGCCGAACTCTGGGCGATCGGCGTGCGCAACAGCGTCGGCGGCGCCGTCGATCCGCGCACGGGCAATCTCTGGTTCACGGAAAACGCGCGCGACTGGCTCGGCGACGACGTCCCGAGCGACAAGCTCAATGTCGTGATGAAGACCGGAACGGACTACGGCTATCCCTATTGCCATCAGGGCGACATACTCGACCCCGTCTACGGCAAGGGCCATTCCTGCGCCGAGTTCGCCCCTCCGGTCGTCAAGCTCGGGCCCCACGTGGCCCCGCTCGGCATGAAGTTCTACACGGGCAACCAGTTCCCGCCGGAATATTCAGGGAACATCTTCATAGCCGAGCACGGTTCGTGGAACCGGCACCAGAAGATCGGCTATCGGATCGAGCGCGTCTCGGTCAATCCTGATGGCACCAACGCGAGCCAGGAAGTCTTCGCTTCCGGCTT
>JBEKEI010000091.1:0-18726 GCA_050013915.1 Roseiarcus sp. | reverse complement strand
GGCGGGGCAATTGGCGAACTCGGCCTGGCGGTTTGCGCACCAGATCCGCTGGTCGGTCCATCACTCTCCGCCGAGTGGGTCCGTTCCGGACGGTCGCGATGAAATTCTGGCGTCCGAGCGCGAAAGTCTCTATGCACCCGGTCGGATGGGGCCGGGTATGCGGAGTTTCCGGCGAAATCGAGTGGACAGGCGCCGGCGGCGTCGCTCGAGCAACGCCGCGAGCGTCGGATGCGGCGGGATCACAGAGGAATGAGGGGACGGGGATGAATGTCCAGCCGGGTCAGACGTTGGAGAGCTACGACATCCAGAGACTGCTCGGCATTCTCCCGCACCGCTATCCTTTCCTGCTCGTCGACCGGATCATCGGCGCCCGCGGCGACGAATTCGGGATCGGAATCAAGAACGTCACCGCCAACGAGCCGCAGTTCCAGGGCCATTTTCCGGGCCGTCCGGTCATGCCGGGCGTGCTGCTGATCGAGGCGATGGCGCAGACTGCGGGGGCCTTGTGCATCGCCTCGCAGGGCGACAGCGGCAAACCCGTCTCGGTCTATCTCACGACCGTCGACAAGGCGAAGTTCCGCAGGCCCGTCGTGCCCGGCGATCGCGTCGAGTTGCACATGGTGAAATTCGCCAAGCGGCGCAACATGTGGTGGTTCCGCGGCGAGGCGAAAGTCGACGGCGCGCTGGTCTGCGAGGCGGAGATATCGGCGACTCTGGTGGTGCAGCCATGAACGTCTCGCCCACGTCTCCGAGCGCAGCACCCGCGCTGGCGCCGGCGATCCATGCGAGCGCCTGCGTCGAGCCGGGGGCGCGGTTGGGCGCCGGCGTCTCGATCGGCCCGTTCTGCCATATCGGCCCCGATGTCACGCTGGGCGACGGGGTCCGCCTCGTTTCCCATGTCAGCGTCGCCGGCTTCACCGAGATCGGCGCGCGCGCGCGCATCTTTCCCTTCGCCTCGATCGGCCACGAGCCGCAGGACCTCAAATATCGCGGCGAACCGGTGCGATTGTCGATCGGCGCCGACTGCCTGATCCGAGAGGGCGTCACGATGAATCCGGGAACCGCAGGGGGCGGCTCGCTGACGCGCATCGGCGACCGCTGCGTGTTTCTCGCCAGCGCCCATGTCGCCCATGACTGCCGACTCGGCGACGACATCATCCTGTCCAACAACGTCATGCTCGGCGGTCATTGCCAGGTCGGCGATTTTGCGATTGTCAGCGGCGGCGCCGCCGCCCATCAGTTCGTGCGCATCGGCGCCCATGCCTTCATCGGCGGCCTCGCCGGCGTCGAACACGACGTGATCCCCTATGGCATCGCGCTCGGCAACAGAGCCGCTCTGGCAGGGCTCAACATCGTCGGCCTCAAGCGGCGCGGCTTCTCACGCGAGTCGATCCACGACCTGCGTCGCGCCTATCGCGCGCTGTTCGCGCCCGAGGGCACGCTGAAGGAGCGCGTCGAGGACGTCGCGGTCGAATTCGCGGCCCATTCCGAAGTCCAGCAGATTCTCGACTTTCTGCGCGAAGGCGGCGAGCGCGCGATCTGCACGCCGCGCGCCGGCAAGGAAGACGCGGTGTGACCCTGGCGCCGGACGCGGCGTCGTCGGTCGCCGCCGATGCGCGGATCCGGCCGCTCGCCATCCTCTGCGGCGCCGGCGATTTCCCGACCGCGGTCGCCCGCGCCGCCGCGGACCAGGGCCGCGATGTCTTTCTCATCGGCGTCGTCGGCGCCGCCGACGCGCGTATCGAGGCGTTTGCGCATTTGTGGGTGCATGTCGGCGAGGTCGGCCGGCTGTTTGGCGCGCTGAAGGCGCGCGGCGTCGGGCAGATCGCGATCGTCGGGGCAATGACGCGCCCCGAGTTCTCCGATCTCAGGCTCGACTGGGGCGCGCTGCGGCGCCTCGCCGGGCTTGCGTCGCTGTTTCGCGGCGGCGACAACCATCTGCTCGTCGGCATTTCGAAATTCTTCGAGGCCGAGGGCGTCAGGGTGGTCGGCGTCCACGAGATCGCGCCGCGGCTTGTCGCCGCGCCCGGCGCCCTGGGCGCGCAGCGGCCGTCGGCACGCGCACTGGCCGACGCCCGCCGCGGCCGTGCGCTTCTCGACGCGCTGTCGCCGTTCGACGCCGGTCAGGCCGTCGTCGTCGCCAACGGCCGCGTACTGGCGGTCGAAGCGGCCGAGGGAACCGACGCCATGCTCGCCCGCGTCGCGCAATTGCGCCGCGCCGGGCGCCGGCGCTTCAAGGGCGGAGCGGGCGTGCTCGTCAAGGCGGCCAAGCGCGACCAGGACCTGCGGCTCGACATGCCGGCCGTCGGGCTGGGGACGATCGAGAGCGCGCGCGCCGCCGAACTCGAAGGCATTGCGCTCGCGGCGGGCCGGGTCCTCATCGCCGATCCCGACGCGTTCGGGCGCGCGGCGGATGAAGCCGGTCTATTCGTATTCGGGCTGGAGGCGTGACGCCGGTCGCGCGGCTCGTGCGCGCGTTCATCGTCGTCGGCGAGCATTCGGGCGATCAACTCGGCTTCAAGTTGATGCGCGCGCTGCGCGCGGCGACGCGCGGCGCGATCGCTTTTTCCGGCGTCGGCGGCGAGGCGATGCGCGCCGAGGGGCTCGACAGCCTGTTCCCGCTGACCGACATCGCGGTCATGGGTATTTTGCCGGTGATCGCCAGGTTGCCGACGCTGCTCGCGCGCATCGAGCAGACGGCGCGTGCGGTCGTCGCCGCGTGTCCCGACGTGCTCGTCATCATCGACAGTCCGGATTTCACCCATCGCGTCGCCAGGCGCGTCCGGAAGGCCCTACCCGGCCTGCCGATCGTCGACTATGTCAGCCCGTCGGTCTGGGCCTGGCGGCCGGGCAGGGCGCGAGCGATGCGCGCCTATGTCGATCGTCTGCTCGCGCTGCTGCCGTTCGAACCGGCCGCCCTCGAGCGTCTCGGCGGCCCCCCCTGCTTCTATGTCGGCCATCCCCTGATCGAGCGCCTCGCCGAATTGCGCCCCGATCCCCAGGAGGCGACGCGCCGCGCGGCCGCGCCGCCGCTGATCCTCGTCCTTCCAGGCTCGCGCCGGACGATCATGCGCCGGCTGATCGACGATTTCGGCGCCGCGCTCGGGCTGCTCGGGCGGGAGATCGGGCCGATCGAGGTCGTGCTGCCGACCGTGCCGCATCTGGCCGCGGAAGTCCGCGCACGCGTCGCCGGATGGCCGGTCCCGCCGCGCGTCGTGGTCGGCGATGAGGCCAAGATGGCGGCGTTTCGCGGCGCCCGCGCGGCGCTCGCGGCGTCGGGCACCGTGACGCTTGAGCTCGCGCTCGCCGGCGTTCCGATGGTCGGCGCCTACAAGGTCTCGCGCTTCGAGGAGCCGCTCAAATATCTCGTCAAGGTCTCCTCGATCCTGCTGCCAAACCTGATTCTGGGAGAGCGGGCTATCCCGGAAATCCTGCAACGCGACTGCACGCCGGTCCATCTAGCGCGCGCGCTCGCGGATCTCGCCCGCGACGGCCTGCCGCGCGCGGTGCAGGTCGCGGCGCTCGCGCGCCTCGACGCGCTGATGCGCCTGCCCGACGGCGAGGCGCCGAGCGCACGCGCCGCGCGACTGGTCCTCGAAACCGTCGCAGCGCGTTCGACCGCCGGGCTCGCGCAGAGCCCCGCGAACGAGGGCCCCTGGACGGATGACGAGCAGTGAACGCCGCTGTAAAATGGGTCCGGCGATCCACCAAAAGGGGAGACGAAACTCATGGCGGGCAAGCGCATCATATTCACCGGCGGAACCGGCAAAGCCGGCCGGCACGCCGTGCCACATCTGCTCGCCAAGGGCTATGAAATCCTCAACGTCGATCTGAAGCCGCTCGACCTGCCCGGCGTCAACACGCTCGTCGCCGACATCACCGACAGCGGCCAGACCTTCAACGCGCTGACGACGCATTTCGGCTTCGCCGGCTTCAACGCGGGAAAACCGCCTTCGGCGCCCGACGCGGTCGTCCATTTCGCCGCAATCCCGCGCGTGCTGATCGAGCCGGACAACAGGACGTTCGACGTCAACGTCATCGGGACATACAACGTCATCGAGGCGGCGATGAAACTCGGCGTCCGCAAGGTCGTCATCGCCTCCAGCGAAACGACCTATGGCGTCTGTTTCGCCGAGGGCGACAAGGACTTCCACAGCTTTCCGCTCGAAGAGGATTATGACGTCGACCCGATGGACAGCTACGGCCTGTCCAAAGTCGTCAACGAGAAGACCGCGCGCGCCTTCGCGATGCGCTATGAGGCCGACATCTATGCGCTGCGGATCGGCAACGTCATCGAGCCGCACGAATACGACCGCTTTGCCGCTTTCATTGCCGACCCGCCGTCGCGCAAGCGCAACGCCTGGAGCTACATCGACGCGCGCGATCTCGGTGAGATCGTCCACCTGTGCCTGGAGAAAAGCGGTCTCGGTTTCCAGGTGTTCAACGCAGTGAACGACACGATCACCGCCGACCTGCCGACAAAGGACTTCCTCGCCCGCTATTGTCCCGGCGTGAAGATCACCCGCCCGTTGGGCGAATACGAGGCGCCACTGTCGAACCGGAAGACACGCGAAGTGCTCGGCTTCAAGGAGGCGCACAATTGGCGTCAATACGCGCCCGGCAAGCGGTAAGCGCGCCTCTGCCGGCGAAGCTTGGCGAACATCCGTGCCGTCGCGAACGGAAAGGTGAGCCGGGACGCAGGCCGCTTCGTTCCGGCGATAGCTGTCGGACGCGGCCGCCCGTCCCGCTTGGCCTATTCCGCCGCCTGATGCGCCAGCCTGCGTCCGCCGAGCGTCGCCAGCGTGGTCGCCAGCGCGCCGAGCGCGCACAGCGCGATCACGGTCACCATCGGCCGCGCCGTTCCGTCGGAGAACAGGCTGACCACCGCGATCATCGCGCCGCCGGTCAGCATCTGCAGCGCGCCGCCGAGCGCGGCGGCCATCCCGGCGATCGGGCCGTGCTCCTCGAGCGCGAGCACCATCGTCGAGGGAACGACGAGGCCGAGGCAGGCGAACACCAGGAACAGCAGGCCCATCAGCAGCGCGAGGCTGTCGGCGCCCGCCGCGGTGACCGCGAACAGGATCGCCGCGAACAAAGCATAGAGCGAGACGGCGACGGTCACCACGCGCGCCATGCCATGCCGCCCGCCGAGCGCGGCGGCGCTCTGCGAGGCGCCGAAGAAGCCGATCGCGTTGACCGAAAAGGCGAGGCTGTACTGGGTCGGGGAAAGCCCGAAATGGCTGATATAGACGAAGGAGGAGCTCGCCAGGAACGAGAAGAAGCTCGCCATGCCGAGACCGCCGATGAAGGTAAGGCCGAGGAAACGGCGATGGCGCAGCAGGCCGCCGAAGCCGCCGGCGAGATTGGCGGGGCTGACCGGCACGCGCTCGGCGGCCGGACGCGTCTCGGGCAGGAAGCGAGCGACCATGGCCAGCGCCAGCGCGGCGACGATCGTCACCGCGACGAACACTGCGCGCCAGCCGAACGGAAGGATCAGCGCGCTGCCGATCAGCGGCGCGAGAATCGGCGAGACGCTAAACACGAGCATCACCAGCGCCATCAGCCGCGTCGCCTCAACTCCGGTATGGAGATCGCGGATGATCGCGCGCGGAATCACCATGACCGCCGAGGCGCCGACGCCCTGCATGACGCGGAACGCGATGAGCCAGGCGATGCCCGGCGAGAACGCGCAACCGACCGACCCCAGCAAGAACACGGTCAAGCCGAAATAGAGCGGCGGCTTGCGGCCGACCGCGTCCGAAGCCGGGCCGTAGACGATCTGGCACAGGCCGAACGCCGCGAAGAACGCCATCAGCGTCATTTGCGTCGCTGCAGTCGAGGCGCCGAGATTGGCGGCGATCGTCGGCAGGGCGGGCAGATACATGTCGATCGCGAACGGGCCGACCGCCGAGAGCAGGCCAAGGACGACCGCGTTCCTGGCGAAGGGGGACAGCGTCATGAGGGTTCCGATCGATCGAAAGCCGAAGGAGCGCCGCCCGGGGCGCGGTCAGCCAAAATAGAGCGCCCGCCGCGCCAGGACATGGCCGCGGTGGGCGGGCGAATCAAGGGGGCGGGTCGGAGCGGTCGGGGCTACCGATTGGTCGTTGGCAAATAGTCGCGGCGCGGCGCGCCGGTGTACAGTTGCCGCGGCCGGCCGATCTTCTGGCTCGGGTCCTCGATCATTTCCTTCCACTGCGCGATCCAGCCGACCGTGCGCGCAATCGCGAACAGGACGGTGAACATCGCGGTCGGGAAGCCCATCGCCTTCAGGGTGATGCCGGAATAGAAGTCGATGTTGGGATACAGCTTCTTCTCGATGAAATAATCGTCGTGTAGCGCGATCCGCTCGAGTTCGACCGCGACGTCGAGCAGCGGATCGTCCTTGATGCCGAGTTCGTTGAGCACGTCATGCGCCGTCTTCTGCATGATTTTGGCGCGCGGATCGTAGTTCTTGTAGACGCGGTGGCCGAAGCCCATAAGGCGGAACGGATCGTTCTTGTCCTTGGCCTTGGCGATATATCTGGGGATGTTCTCGACCCGCCCGATCTCGCCGAGCATCTTCAGCGCCGCCTCGTTGGCGCCGCCATGCGCGGGACCCCACAGGCAGGCGATGCCCGCCGCAATGCAGGCAAAGGGATTGGCCCCCGACGAACCGGCCAGGCGCACCGTCGAGGTCGAGGCGTTCTGTTCGTGGTCGGCGTGAAGGATGAAGATGCGGTCGAGCGCGCGCGCCATCACCTGGTTGACCTTGTATTCCTCGCACGGTACTGCGAAGCACATGTGGAGGAAATTGGCGGCGTAATCTAGCTCGTTCTTCGGATAGACGAATGGCTGGCCGATCGAATACTTGAACGCCATCGCCGCCAAGGTCGGCATTTTGGCGATCATCCGCATCGAAGCGATCATGCGCTGGCGTTCGTCGTTGATGTCGGTGGAGTCATGGTAGAACGCGGCCAGCGCGCCGACCGAGGCCACCATCACCGACATCGGATGCGCGTCGCGGCGGAACCCGGTGAAGAAGCGCGCCATCTGCTCGTGCACCATCGTGTGGCGGGTGACGCGGTAGACAAAGTCCGCCTTTTGGGCGGCGGTCGGCAATTCGCCGTAGAGCAGGAGATAGCAGGTCTCTAGGAAATCGCCGTGTTCGGCGAGCTGTTCGATCGGGTAGCCGCGATAGAGCAACACGCCCTCGTCGCCGTCGATATAGGTGATCTGCGATTCCGTGCTCGCCGTCGAGGTGAAGCCGGGATCGAAGGTGAACATGCCCGTCTGGGCGTAGAGCTTGCCGATATCGACCACGGACGGTCCGATCGATCCGGCCTTGATCGGTAGGTCGACGCTCTTGTCGCCAACTTTCAGTGTCGCGGAATTTGCGGTCATCGGCTTTCCCCGGGCTGCTCTGGCGCCGTGGAGACGACGATCCCGGAACACGGGCGCGGCGACGCAGCGCGATGGTGCGGTGCGAAAAGGTAGCTCATCGCCGCTCGCGCGACAAGCCGATAATGTCCGGCGGCCGCGCGCGGCGGGCCTGGAACCGCCCGCGGTTATTGCGGATTCTCCAGGCTGAACGCCTGCGAATTTTCGTCATAGGCGAACAATTCGCCGTAGCGGCCGAGATTGATGACCGCGCGCAGGGTTCGTTCAGAATAGTCCTCCGACATATAGTCTTCCAGCTCCTCACGAAAACGTGTTGCCGGCGCCCGATGGGTCGGGCGCTCGTCGAGCACGCGCTTGATCCGCGCGGCGAGCGGCACGTAAGCCAGCAGATGGTCGCCGAACAGCTTCTTGCGCTGGTCGATGTCCATGTCGACAAAGCGCTTGCCAGCCGGAGTCAGCTTGATGTCGCCCTCCTCGAATTCCGCGAATCGGAGCAACTGCAGGATTTCGCCGAGCGGGAAGAGATCGTCGATCTCGAGCTGGAGCGAATCGGCGAGGTGCGGCAGATCGGCGCGCCCGTTGTAGGGCGGCGCGGCGAGTTCCTCGAGCAGGCCGGCGATCGAATTGCTGGAGACGCCCGGAAGCGCCATGCCCAGACCCATGCCCGGCACGCCGCCCTCGCGGCCGGCCGGCTTGGGATCTGGGCGCTGGGTCATCAGCGCGTAGATTTTGTCGACGAGCTGGCGGAATTCTGGGTCGAGCCTATTGCGCGGCTGGACGAGCCCGACCTGAATTTCGGCGGCGATGCGGCCGGGGTTCGACGAGAGGACGAGGATGCGGTCGCACATCAGGACGGCCTCCTCGATGTTGTGGGTGACCATCAGGATCGACTTGGTCGGCATGCGCCCTTCCGACCAGAGATCGAGCAGGTCGGTGCGCAGGGTCTCGGCGGTCAGCACGTCGAGCGCCGAGAAGGGCTCGTCCATCAGAAGGATCTTCGGCTGGACGACCATCGCGCGCGCGAATCCGACGCGCTGGCGCATGCCGCCCGACAGCTCCTTCGGATAGGCGGATTCGAAGCCGTCGAGCCCGATCACGTCGATCGCGGCGATCGCCTGCTTGCGCGACTGATCGGTCGGCGTGCCGTGGGCGCGCAGCCCGAGTTCGACATTGTCGAGCACGTTGAGCCAGGGGAACAGGGCGAAGCTCTGGAACACCATCGCCGTGCCCTCGTAGGGACCGGTGACCGGTTGGCCCATGAACGCCACCTCGCCCTTGGTCGGGGTCGCCAGCCCGGAAATGATGCGCAGCAGCGTCGACTTCCCGCAGCCCGAGCGTCCGATCAGCCCGACGATCTCGCCCTCCTTGAGGCTCAGCGACACGTCGTCGAGGACCGGCGGCCCGGCGTCGCCCGAGCCTTTCAGAAAGCTCTGGCTGACGTGGCTGACATCGAGCAGAACCGAAGTGACGGCTTCGAGCATGCGTGGTCTCCCCTGAAGACGCTGGCGAGGACGGGTCGATCGCGACTGCCGGCGGCGCGCTAAAGACGCAGCCGCCGTTCGGCGAAGGCATAGAGCTGGCGCCAGAATAGGCGGTTGAAGATCGCCACGAAGATCGACATCGTCGCGACGCCCAGGACGATCCTCGGAAAGTCGCCCTTCTCGGTCGCCTGCGCGATATAGGCGCCGATGCCGTGCGCGACGACGGTCTGGTCCTTCCATTTCACGTATTCGGCGACGATGGAGGCGTTCCACGAGCCGCCCGAGGCCGTGATGGCGCCGGTGAAATAATAGGGCAGGATCCCCGGCAGCATGACGCGCGTCCACCAGTCCCAGCCATGGACGCGGAAATTGTCCGCCGCCTCGCGCAGATCGTTGGGAAAGGCGGCAGCGCCGGCGATCACGTTGAAGACGATGTACCACTGGGTGCCCGTGATGATGAGGACGCTGAGCCAGATGTCGGGGTTGAGGTCGAAAGCGAGGACGAGGGCGACCGCGGCGCCGAACAGCAGGTTGACGGGGAAGGCGGCGAGAAACTGCGCCATTGGCTGGACGCGCTCGGCGATCCGCGGCCGCAGGCCGATCCAGACGCTGATCGGGACCCAGACGAGGGTCGCCACCGCCATCAGCACGAGGACGCGCAGCAGCGTGAAACAGGTCAACTCGAACACGTTCCAGACGTCGCCTGCGTCGAGTTCCGTGCCGATGAAGGCGACGACGCTCCACAGCGCCCAGGCCGCCACGGCGAGGATGACGACGATCCAGAGGCCGTCGAGCAGCCGCGAGGCGTTGCGCGACGGCGCCGCGCGCCGCGACCATGCGGCGGGCAGGCCGATCGGCCACAGGCTCACCGAGCGCAGCGCGTCGCTGAACGGCCGGTAGCCGAGCCGGATCCAGTTGGTGCGCAGAAGGACGTCGAGCACCCAGGATTGCTCCTTGGTCTGCGAGGCGGAGATCTCGACGCGAAACTTCCCGGCCCAGGCGACGATCGGGCGAAAGAACACCTGATCATAGGCGAGGATGACGACCGCCATCGCCGCCACGGCGGCGAAGATCGCGTCCCAGCGGCCCTGCTCGTTGGCCTTGGCGATATAGGAGCCGATGCCGGGCAGGGTGATCGTCGTGTCGCCGACGGTGATCGCCTCGGAAAACACGATCATGAACCAGCCGCCTGACATCGAAACCATCATGTTCCAGATCAGGCCCGGCATCGCATAGGGCGCCTCGAGCTGCCAGAACCGCTGCCATCCCGTGAGGCGGAAGCCGCGCGTCACTTCGTCGAGGTCGCGCGGCACAGTGCGCAGCGACTGATAGAAGGAGAACGCCATGTTCCAGGCCTGGCTGGTGAAGATCACGAACACCGCCGCGCATTCCGCGCCCAGGACGCTGCCCGGGAACAGGCCGAGGAAGAACGTTACCGTGAACGACAGGAATCCGAGAATCGGCACGGACTGCAGAATGTCGAGCACGGGGATCATCACCATCTCGGCGCGCCGGCTCTTGGCCGCGAGCGTCGCATAGGTGAAGGTGAAGACCAGCGAGGCGACCAGCGCGGCGAACATCCGCAGGGTCGTGCGGAGAGCGTAATAGGGCAAGTTCCAATAGTCGAGATCGATCACCGGTTCGTCGGCCGCCGGCAGCGGCACGACCATGCCGTGATAGCCCCTGACCATGGCGACGAGGCCGGCCATGATCGCCACGAACGCCAGCAGGTCCCACTGGTTCGGCAGAACCCTGCGCCTCATCGAGGCGATGCTCGTCACGGTCGTCGGCATCGGTTTGTCCGGCTGGATATGGAAGGGGGCGGGCGGCGAAGTCGGCGTGACGGCGGGCAGACCTCTGGGAACCATTTTGCCGGAGGCAAGGCAACTGGAAAATGACCGACGTCAGCCCATCCTGCGCCGGACCCGCGGCTTGGCGCTCCGCCGGAAGCCGCAATTCGAGCCGACCAATGGCGGGGCCATGTGACAAGCCCACGACGACGCCACGCGCTCCGCCGGAGCGCCGCTATCGCCCCCGGCGCTGCGCGCCTTACGGCGCTGCCTGGTCCGCCAGGCGGCCGAGACTTTCATCGCGGCCGAGCACCGCCAGCACATCGAATATTCCCGGCGACGTCACGCGCCCGGTCAGCGCGGCGCGCAGGGGCTGTGCGATCTGGCCGAGCTTGGCGTTTCGCGCCAGAGCATAATCGCGCACGATCGCCTCGGCGGCTGACGCCGTCCAGTCCGCCGCATCGCGCAGGCGCGGCAGCAGCGCGGCCAGATGCGCACGCCCGCCATCGGCGATGACCTCGGCGGCGCGCGGGTCGAGCGCGAGCGGGCGTTCGGCGAACAGGAAGCCAGCGCTGTCGAGGAGCTCTACGAGGGTCTTCGCGCGCTCCTTCAGCCCCGGCATCATCGCCGATAGCCGCGCGCGCAGCACTGGCGCGCGCGCGAGCAGCGCGGCGACCTCCGGCCCGCCCGGCAAACAGGGCAGGGTGTCGATCAGCACGCTCGTCAGCTCCGCGTCGGGCATCGCGCGCATGAAATGCCCGTTCATGTTCTCGAGCTTGACGAAGTCGAACCGCGACGGCGAGCGGCCAATGGCCGGCAGGTCAAAGGCGGCGATCATCTCCTCGGTCGAGAAGAATTCGCGATCGCCCTGGCTCCAGCCGAGCCTCACCAGATAGTTTCGCAGCGCCGCGGGGAGGAAGCCCTTTTCCCGATACGCGTCGACGCCGAGCGCGCCGTGCCGCTTGGACAGCTTGGCCCCGTCTGGTCCGTGAATCAGGGGAATATGGGCCATCACCGGGATGTGCCAGCCGAGCGCCTGGTAGATCTGCGTCTGCCGCGCGGCATTGGTGAGATGGTCGTCGCCCCGGATCACGTGCGTCACCCCCATGTCGTGATCGTCGACCACCACCGCGAGCATGTAGGTCGGATTGCCGTCCGAGCGTAAAAGCACGAGATCGTCGAGGTCCTTGTTGGCGAAGCTGACCTTGCCCTGCACCTTGTCGTCGACGATCGTCTCGCCGTCCTGGCGCGCGCGCAGGCGGATGACCGGCGCGACCCCGGGAGGCGCCTCGGCGGGATCGCGGTCGCGCCAGCGCCCGTCGTAGCGCATCGGCTTGCCGGCGAGGCGCGCGGCATTGCGCATGTCTTCGAGATCCTGCTGGCTCGCATAGCATCGATAGGCGTTTCCCGAGGCGAGCAGGGTCTCGACCACCTCGCGGTGGCGCGGGGCGCGTTCGAACTGGCTGATCGCCTCGCCATCCCAGTCGAGGCCGAGCCATTTCAGGCCGTCGATGATCGCCTCGACCGCCGGCAGCGTCGAGCGCTCGCGGTCGGTGTCCTCGATCCGCATGAGGAAGCGGCCGCCGAACCGGCGCGCGTAGAGCCAGTTGAACAGGGCGGTGCGGGCGCCGCCGATATGGAGGAATCCGGTCGGGGAAGGCGCGAAACGCGTCACAACTTCGGTCATGAGCGGGATTGAGTCTTCCTGGGCCTGAAGAAGGGGAGCGCCGAAGCAGCGCCGGCGCGCCGCTGTAGCAGAAACGCGGCGCGGCGACAAAGGCGCGCCTCCCGGGCCGGATCCGCGCGGACGCCGGCGTCATTCGAACACCGTCAGCGCTGCGACGGCGTAGCCGCAGCCGGCGAGGACGTCGCGGTCGCGCTGGCGCAGCGCGTCGAGCAGGTTGGCGGACTGGCTCGCAGCGACAGTGCGGATGGCCGGAACCGAGTTCTGAAATTCCTGCTCGATCAGGTCGTCGATCTTCGCCTCGCTGAGCGCCGGCGCCATTTCCCGGGCGGTCGCGCGCTTGGCGGAAAGCTGGTCGCGTCGCTCGGTCATCATCTTCTGGACGAGGCCCTCGGCGACATAGCGCTTGGCCTCGTCCGCGCGCTTGCCGAGCAGCCCGGCTGAAACCGCCCAGACCGCCATCTGCTTCTCCGCGTCGGGCATCGGGCTGTCCGCCATGCAGGCGACCAGCTTGCGGATAGGATCGGTCTCCTCCGTCGCCACGTCGGCGGTCGGCGCGAAGGCGAGGACGGCGCCGGCGGCGGGCTGCGACAGGAAGGGGTCGATGCACAGGGCGGTCGCCGTCGCGCTGGCGGCGTCGGACTCCTCGCCGACCACGATCGTGACCGCGGCGGCGGTCATCAGCCGCTGGCTGGCGCCGTCCGGCGCGCTCAGCAGCGTGCCGGGAGGAATTGCGACGATGATGGCGCCGGTCGTTCCGGGCGTTCGGGTCAAAGTGATGGTGACCGAACCGTCCCGCGGATCGTTGGCGACGACGCTCGCTTCGATCGCGCCGTCGCGGACCGCAGCCTCGAGCGTCAGCGGGCCGGCCTGACGCTGATCGAAGACATAGGCGCCCGCGAGGATCGCGGCGACGATCAGGCCGAAGATGAGGCGCCGGCGGCGGGTCATTTCAGCGCCGCGTCGAACAGCCGCGACGAGGCGGGCCGCAGCGCGAACAGGATCTCCCTCTTCGGATCCAAGACGTAGAGGGCGTCGCCGCGGATCCTCAGGATTCCCCCGGCGTCGTTGACGATCGAGATCGCCGCGCCGCCGAGCAGCGCATAGACCTTCGTGTCGGTCGAGAACAGGACGAGATCGTCCTCGGCGACCGCGAGCGAGCGGATCGGGCCGCCGAAGTCGTCGTCGGGCGCGTGGAACAGCACGTCCGGCTGGCCCGCGCGTATCTTCAGGATTTCGGACGCGGTCGCCGCATAGACGTCGCGCGCGCTGTCGGCGGCGTCGACGATCGGCTCGTGCGAGGCCATCAGGAGTTGAAGGGCGCCGTCGTCGATAAACCGGTAGAGCCGATAGTCGCCCGCCGCACCGCCCGACAGATAGAAGACGCCCGGCCGTACCGACGGCGCGAGCCGCATCGGCGCCTTCGGCAGCGGCCGCGCCGCGCCGAACCGCCGGTCCTCGCCGAGCAGGCCGAGATAGCCGTCCACGATCCCGAGCATCGGCCCACTTGCGTCGACGACGAAACTCTCGGGCGGGTCGCCGTCGATATCGATCGTCTGCGTGCGGCCGCCGCGCGCGAGCGCATGCAGCGCGCCGCCTGCGGAGAAGGCGATCGCCCCGTCGGCGGTCACGCCGAAATCGGGCCCGATCCGGTCGCCGAGCGCGGCGAAATCGCCCGGCCCGAGCAAGGGCGCGATCGTCGCCGCGGCGCTCGCCGTCGGCGCCGAGGCGGCTGCCTCGGCGGCGACGCGCGGGTAGGCGAGGAGAACGCGCGCCACGAAATAGGCCGCCGCGGCGCCGATCAGGAAGGTCGCGAGCCTGCGCGCGCGTGCGGACAAGTCCATCGTCCTATTGGCCGTAGAGCGTCTGCTTGCGACGCCCGTCCCAGGCCGATTCGGCGGTCGCCGGGCAGCCGTTGGAGCACACGGCGAATGTCTTGCCGTCGCCGACCCGCATCAGCTCCGCGTGCAGTTCGGCCCAGCGCGCCTGGTCGGCGGCGCTCGGCGGCGAAGGCTGCCAGACGGGGGGCGGCGGCGCCGCAGGCGTCGCGCGCGGCGCGGCTTCGCGCCGCGACCAGGCGCGGTCGTCGGCGTCGAGGACGCGCACGACCGGGTCGGCGGGCCAGGCGGCGAGCGGGCGGATCGCCGGCGTCGGCGCCGCGACCAGCGCGGCCGGCGCCGGCGCCGGCGCAGCCGCCGCGGCGCGCACGGCTTCGAGCCGTGCGCCGCCGACCCGCAGGGCCCGCGGCGCCGAAGGATGCTCGCGCATTTCGTCCTCATAAGCGCGCACGAGCGCCTCCGAAAAGCTCTCCTTGACCTCAGTGGCGCGATCCTTCGACAGGAAATTGGCGACCGCCTCGCTCTCCTTGGCGACGATCGAGGCCGCCTGATCGCGCAGTTCTTCGTCGGCGGCCGCCTCCGCCTCGCGCGCGAGCGTGCCGAGCTTCCGCCAGCCTCCGGCGCGCTCGGCGTCGGCGAGCGGGCCGCCGTAGTTGAGCGCCCAGTTCACCTTCGCGGGAACCGGAACGAACTTTTCGAACAGCGCGATCGCGCCGCTCTCTTCGAGGGCGAGGCCGATGCTCTTCTCGATCAGCTTGTCGACGCCGACATCGGCGACGGCGTAAGGCATGTTGTCGAGAATGACGGCGGCGGTATAGCCGAGCCGGCCGCGCTGCGGGCTCTGGATTTCCTCGACCCGCGCCCGCAGCCGCGCCTTGATCGTCTGCGCCTCGGCGCCGTCAAGATCGCCGCCCGCGGCCTTGATCCGCTCGAGGCGCCGCGCGTCTTCGCCCGACAGGACCATCTGCGCGTCGAGCCAGCGGTCCCTGCGCGCGATCGCCGCCGCGCCGACGTCGTTCGCCGCATTGATCGCCAGATCGGCGACCTTGAACGTCGCCCCGGCGCCGAACACCCAGGGGTTGGGATTGCGCACCGCCGCGGCGGCGAGCGCGGCGCCGGCGACCTCAAGCCCGGCGTAGTAGCAGAACGGCGCGACCGCGACGTTCTTGATCCCCTCGGCGCGGGCGCCAGCGCATGCCGAGATCGCCGCCGCCGCGGCGAGCAAGCGGCCGGCGCGGCGCGCGGCGCTCATCGCGAAATCGCGCGCTGGAACTTCTGGACGATCGGCAGGCTCTCGATGTCCTGGTCGCGCGCGTCCTCCAGCGCGGCCCGCAACGCAGCGACCGCCGCCTTCTGGGTCTGCGCCGGCCGAGACGGCTCGGGTCCGCCGGCGCCGCCGCCCCAGGACGGCGCGACGCCGAGCGAGGGCCCGAGGCCCGGCGCGGTCAGGCCGATGCCCGGCGCCAGGCCCGGGATGGATCCGATCGGGGGATGATAGGGCGGCGTGACGAGCCGCCCGCCGGCGCCGCCGATCTCGCCCGGGGCGATCTGCGCGATCGCGAGGCGCGAAGCGATCACGAGTACGACGGCCAGCGCGACGCCTCGAAAGCGCGACATCGACCCCTCCATTGCGCATTCAGGCGCAGGCATCCTTTCGACCCGGATGCTGCAGGAGTCAATCACCCGGGCCTCGCGCTGGCAATGGCCGCCGCCGCGGCCTCGCCCCCGCGCTTTCGCGCGGCGCCGGAACATGATTAGCTCCCCGTCATGTCCACTCCCGCGCGCACCGGCGTCGTGTCGGGCGTCGCGGGCCTCGCGCGCGCGGCGGCATGGGCGCCCGACTGGCGCGCGCTGTGCGCGGGCGCGATCGCGCGGGAGATCGACGAGCGCCGGCTGTTCCTGTGGATCCCGGTCGCGGCGATGGCCGGCGTCGCGCTCAACCTCGCCGCCGACCGCGAGCCCGCGCTGTGGCTGCCGGCGCTGCTCGCGCTCGGCGCCGGCGCGCTGGCGTTCGCCACGCGCCGGCGGCGCCTCGCCTTCGCGGTCAGCGTCGGCTTCTGCGCGCTGTGCGCGGGATTCCTTGCGATGGGCGCGCGCACGGCGCGGGTCGCCGCGCCGGTGCTCGACCACATCCGCATCGTCAAGCTGAAGGGCTTCGTCGAGGAGATCGACTTCCGCCCGGTCGGCGCGCGGCTCGTCCTCTACGTCACCGACGCCGGCGACATGCCGGCGGGGATCGCGCCGCGCCGGGTGCGGGTGACGACGCGAACGACCCCGGACGTCGCGGCGGGCGACTTCGTCGCGCTGACTGCGCGGTTGCTGCCGCCGTCGCATGCGGCGCTGCCGGGCGGCTACGATTTCTCGCGCGACGCCTATTTCGCCGGCGTCGGCGCCGTCGGCTCGACGCTCGGCGAGGTCGTCGCCGCGCCGGCTCCCGGCGACGCGCCGCCGTCCCTGCGCTTCGGCGCCGCGATCGACCATGCGCGCAATGCGCTCGCCGCGCGCGTCGAGACGATCATCGGCGGCGACGAGGGCGCGATCGCCGCGGCGATGGTGACGGGCAAGCGCGATTTCCTCTCCAACGACGCCAAGGACCTCATCCGGGAAGCCGGCATTTTCCACATCATCACCATTTCGGGCGTCCAGATGACGCTGGTCGCCGGCATATTCTTCTGGACGACGCGCCGCTGCCTCGCGCTTTCGCCGACTCTCGCGCTTGGCTATCCCATCAAGAAATGGGCGGCGGGAATCGCGATCCTCGGCGCTGTCGCCTATGACGTCTGCACCGGCTCGCGCGTCGGCACCGAGCGCGCGCTGGTGATGACGCTGATCGTGCTCGGCGCGGTGATCCTCGACCGCCGCGCCGTGACGATGCGCAATCTCGGCCTCGCCGTGCTCGCGGTCGTCGCGCTGGAGCCCGAGGCGATCCTCGGCGTCAGCTTCCAGCTCTCCTTCGCCGCCGTCGGCGCGCTGGTCGCGGTGATGGAAGCGCGGCTCGCGCGCGCGGAGCCCGCCGAGGATCCGTTGCTGATGAGGGCGCGCGAGCCCCCGCGCGGGCGCGTGCTCGCCCGTCTCGTCGACAAGCCGCTCGGCCTGCTGGTCGCCACGCTGTGCGCGACGACCGCCACCGCCTCGTTCATGGCCTATCATTTCCACGATCTCAGCCCCTATGTGCTGATCGGCAACCCGCTCACCCTGACGGTGATCGAATTCTTCGCAGTGCCGGGCGCGCTGATCGGGACCGCGCTCTATCCGCTCGGCCTCGACGCGCCGGTCTGGCTCTACGTCGGCGCGGGGATACGCTTCATCCTGTGGGTCGCGCGCCACATAGCCGAGGCGCCGGGCTCGACGCTGCACGTGCGCGCCTTCGCGCCCTGGGCGCTGCCGTTCCTCGGGCTCGCCGTCTGCTCCGCGCTGATCTGGCGCAGCTGGCTGTTGCGCGCGACCGCGCTTCCGCTCGCGCTGATCGGCGCAATCGGCGCGGCGAGCGGACCGCGCTACGACGTCATCGTCGCGCCAGGCGGCGAGCAGGTCGCGCTGCGCGGCGCCGACGGCCGGTTCACGGTGCTCGGCCGGCGCTTCAACGCCTTCGCCGCCGACCAATGGCTGGCGGCCGACGGCGACGGTCGCACGGCCGCCGAGGCGCGCGACCGCGCGTCGCCGTGCGACCGGTTCGGCTGCGTCGGCGCCTTGCCCGAGGGCCGGTCGCTCGCCCTCGTCGAGGACCGCCTCGCCTTCGAGGAGGATTGCGCGCGGGCCGACGTCGTCGTCAGCGCGCTGACCGCGCCGGGCAATTGCAAGGCGGAGGTCTTCGACGAACGCCGCCTCGCCGCGACCGGCGCCGTCGGCCTCGTCCGGGACGGCGGGGAATTCAGGATCGAGGCCGCGCGATCCCCGCTCGAGGACCGCCCGTGGTCGCCGGCGCCCAAGCGTGCGCGCGACGATCGGATCGCCCGGCCGGGGCAGGGCCGCGGCGCCATGCGCGCCGACCCGGCCGACGCCGCGCCGGAGGCCCAATAGGCCAGCGTGAGCGCACATCTCGATCGAGCCGGCAATCATAATGATTTGTCAGATGGGTCGCAAAGTCGCGCAATGAGCGCGGATCGCCATGGCGCGGTTTCGGCGCCGCGGTTTTTGCGTAACTCCCAAGCGGGGAAGGCCCCCGAATTTGCGAGCAGTGGTCCACCGTCGTCATCGGAGCGCCGTTCAGTCCATCGCCGCAATCGACCGGCCATCCCTCCGCGTCGCCCGCAGGGCTGTCCGGGGAAACTCGAGCCCAAGCGCAGCGTGATGGACCGAAAAGCGGATCGGCTGCGCGACGCGCCAGGCCGGGTTCGCCAATCGCCGCGCCGACGGCGCGCCGTCGCTCCGAGGCGATCGCTTGCGATCGCCGGGAGGGGCGAAGCGAACAGCGGCCTCCCGGCCCCGGGCGAGCGCGTGCGATCGCCCTGACCTGACGGCGCGACGGCGTCGCCGCGCGGCATAGGGCGTTCAGCTTCGCGTCCCTCCGGTCGATGGCTCATCCCCTTGCCCGCTTGCCCCCTCGACCCGCCTCT
>JBEKEI010000090.1:0-18760 GCA_050013915.1 Roseiarcus sp. | reverse complement strand
ATCGCCACACCCGCCGGGACCTTCGACAGCCCCGGGAGCGCGGCAGCCTCGGGTCAAAAAAACCTCCGGCCTCTCGCAAGCCATTGAAATACAAACAGATACCGTGGAGCCCCGGAAATAAGAGACTTCCAAAAGACTGCCAAAGACTTCGAAAGGCTTCCAAAGATTTCCAAAAATTTCCAGAAATTTCCAAAAGTTTCCGCCGGCCTCCGGGCCCGGGCGACGCGGCGGGATGGCGGGCCGATTGCGGCGACGGGCTGAACGGGGCTCCGGCGACGACGGCGGACCGCTGTTCGGAAAATCGGGCGACACGATTGAGATCAGGCCAAGGGGTCAGTCATGAAGGATGAGGGCCGGGGGCGCGGGTCAATGTTCGCGGAGCGCTTCCTGGCGCGGCGCGACCTCGAGGCGCGGGCCCGGCCCTGGCCGCGCCGACGCCCGCTTGCGTGTGGCGCGGCGGATCCGTTGGTCAATCCATCGGAATCCGCGTAGGTGATCGTCATGGACGACCTCCTCCTCCTGCCCGCGACCATCCTGCGCGGGATGCTGCTGGCGCGCGAGATTTCGTCCGTCGAGCTCGTTCGCTGCAGCCTGGCGCGGATCGAGGCGGTCAACCCGGCGCTCAACGCGCTGATCGCGCTCGATCCGCCGGGCGCGTTGGCGGCGGCGGAAGAATCGGACCGGCGCATCGCGGCCGGCGCGGCGCGCGCGCTGGAGGGGCTGCCGATCAGCGTGAAGGACGCCTTCGACGTCGCCGGATTGCCCGCCAGCGTCGGCGCGCCCGCCCTGCGCGAGCGCCGGCCCGAGGCCGACGCGCCCGCCGTGGCGCGGCTGCGCGCGGCGGGCGCGATCATTCTGGGCAAGTCGAACGTGCCCGTCTATTCGAGCGACTTTCAGACCTACAATCCGATTCACGGCGCAACCAACCATCCGCGCGACCCACGGCTTTCGCCGGGCGGTTCGTCGGGCGGCGGCGCGGCGGCGATCGCCAGCGGCATGACCACGCTCGAGCTCGGCGCCGATCTCGGCGGATCCCTGCGCTGGCCCGCCCACGCCTGCGGCATTTTCGCCCACAAGCCGAGCTGGGGCCTCGTGTCGACCCACGGCTCCGTGCCGCCGCCGCCGAACCGGGCGCTCCTGCGCGACGCCGACTGTCTCGTCGCCGGCCCGCTGGCGCGGTCCGCGGCCGATCTCGCCGCCATGCTCGCGGTGGTCGCCGGGCCGCGGTTCGGACCGCGCCGGACCGCGCTGAAGCCGCCGACACGCGAGGGCGCGCGCGGGCTGCGCGTCGCCTTGTGGGCGAGCGATCCCTTCGCCCCGGCCGACGCGAGCGTGCGCGACGCGGTCATCGAGGCGGCGCGACGGCTCGCCGCGCAGGGCGCCGAGGTCGACGATTCCGCGCGCCCCGGCTGTTCTTTCGCCGAAGCCTTCGAAGTATTCGCGCTCTACAATCACGGCATCGTGGCCTGGGGCCTGCCCGCCAAGCTGCGCGACCGCATCGCCGCGACCGCATCGAGCTTCCCGCGCGGCGATCTCTCGCACCGCGCGCTGCAGGCGCGCGGCGCCCGCCTGACGCCCGGCGACTACCGCGACATGGAGCTGCGGCGTCTGGCGCTGCAGCGCGCCTGGGCGCGCTTCTTCGAACGGTTCGACGTCGTACTGTGTCCGCCCGCTCCGGTCGGCGCGATCGCCCACGATCACGACCCCGACATCCACCGGCGCGCGCTGCAGGTCGACGGGATCGCGCGGCCCTATCTTGATTTCCTCCATTGGTCCGCGCTGGCGAGCGGCCCGGGCCTGCCGGCGAGCGTCGCTCCGGTCGGCGACGGCCCCGACGGCCTGCCGCGCGGCGTCCAGATCATCGCCGCGCGCGAAGCGGATCTCACCGCGATCGCCGCGGCCGGGGCGATCGCGGCTTAAGCGCGCCTTAACCGGATTCCGCCATCTTTACGCATATGCGCCGATGACGATGCGGCGGCCGTCGCGTATCGCACTTTGAAGGCCTAAGATGCAGCAGGAAATTCGAGTCGATCCGCCCGTCCTCGAACAGCGCGCCGGCCAGAGCCGGCTGCTGGCGCGGCTCTATCGCGATATCGGCCTCGCCGCCGTCGCCGCCGAGCTCGACGTTCAGGCCGTCGGGCTCGAGCCCGGGCTCGCCGCCTCGATCGGACGCGGCGCGGCGCTGCTGCCGCCGCGACGCCGCGCCCTTGCCTCCTGAACGCGGGCGTTCCGCCGGCGCGGGACGGGCCCTCGGGATCCAGCCGCGCGGCGACGATGTCCGGGATTGACCGGCGCCGCTTCCTCGTCGGCGCAGGGGCGTCGGCCGCCGGCGCGGCGGGCCTCGCCGGCTACGCCAGCGTCGTCGAGGCCGGCATGAGGCTCGAGCTGACCTCCCATGAGGTCGCCTCGCCGCTGTGGCCCGCCGGACTGCCGCTGAAAATCGCCGTCATCGCCGACATCCACGCCTGCGAGCCGTGGATGCCAGCCGAGCGGATCGGCGCCATCGTCGATCTCGCCAATGCCCAGAAGCCCGACCTCACCGTGCTGCTCGGCGATTTCGCCGGCCGGCAGGCGCTGGTTTCGCGCTACGTGGCCCCGGGCGCCTGGGCCGAGCAGCTCGCCCGGCTCGAGGCGGCGCTCGGCGTCTACGCGGTTCTGGGCAACCATGATTGGTGGTCGGCGGCGCTGCCCAGCGACCCGCCCGACGAGGGTCGCAGCATCCGCAGGGCGCTGGCGGCTGCGCGCATTCCGGTCCTCGAGAACCAGGCGATCGCCCTCGGCCTCGAAGGCCGGCCGTTCTGGCTGGTCGGCCTGGGCGACCAGCTCGCGCATCGCGGGGGACGCAGCGTGACCCGCGGCGACGACGACCTCGGTCGCGCGCTGCGCGACATGCGCGACGACGCGCCCGCGATCCTGCTCGCGCACGAGCCATTCGTGTTCCCCCGGACGCCCGATCGCATCGCGCTGACTCTGTGCGGACATACCCACGGCGGGCAGGTCCGGCTGCCCCTGGTCGGCTCGCCCTGGATCCCGTCGATCCGCGGCGTCAAGCCCTACTCCTACGGGGTCTACAGCGAACGCGACCGCCGTCTGGTCGTCTCGGGGGGCCTCGGCACGTCGCACTTGCCGGTGCGCTTCCTGCGCCCGCCCGAGGTCGTCGTCGTCCACCTGCGCGGCGTCGAAGCCGCAGCGTGATCGGGTCGCGCCGGCCGCTCAGCCGCCCTCGACCGAAAAGTCGATGGCGACATTGCCGCGCGTCGCATGCGAATAGGGACAGATTTTCTCGTGCGTCTCGTCGACGAACTGCTTCAACTCGGCCGTCGGGATCGAGGGATCGGCGACGTCCATCTTGACGGCGATGCCGAAGCCGCCGGCGTCGCGCGGGCCGACCGAGACGGCGCAGGTGACCCTGGCCTTCGAAGCGTCCTTCTTGTGGCTCTTGGCGACGAAGTCGAGCGCGCCGCCGAAACACGCGGCGTAGCCCGCGGCGAACAGATGCTCGGGCGTCGTCGTATCGGGCTTGCCTGGCCCGCCCATCGCCTTGGGCACGGAGAGATCGACGCTCACCGATCCGTCGGTCGTCTCGCTGTGGCCGTTGCGGCCGCCGACGCAGCTCGCGGTCGCGGTGACGAGGGGCTTGATGTTGGATATCATGGCGGCTCCTGGGATTGATCGAGGAGCCGGATATAGACGCCCGCCTGCTTACGGCCAAGGGCGCGCGCGATCATTTTCGCCAGGCGCCGCGGCGGTCGGCGCCGCGGGGCTCGGCGGCCTATTTCACGACCACCCTGGTCCCGATATGGACGCGCTTGTAGAGATCGATCACGTCGAGGTCGCGCATGCGGATGCAGCCCGACGAGACGCTCTGGCCGATCTCGCTCGGCTCGTTGGTGCCGTGGATGCGATAGAGCGTGTCGCGGCTGCCCTGATAGAGGTACAGCGCGCGAGCGCCGAGCGGGTTGTCATAGGCGCCGGCGAGCGGGCCATGGGCGATATAGGCGCGAAATTCGGGCCAGCGCTCCATGATGGAGGCGGTCGGCATCCAGGTCGGCCATTCCTGCATGTGTCCGACCGTCGCCTGGCCGGTCCAGCCATAGGCCTCGGCGCCGGTGGCGACCCGATATTTGATCGCCTGCCTGCCCGGCAGAACGAAATAGAGATTGCGCGTGCCGGTGTCGATCACGATCGTCCCCGGCGCCTCGCCCGTCGGATCCGGCACCTGATAGCGCTCGATCGGGATTCTCGCCTCGTCGGGAGGGGCCAGCGCCATCATCTGCTGGTCTCGCGCCGACAATTTCGGGTCGGGCACGTATGCGCCGCCCACGATGGTGTTCTGGCACCCCCCCAACAAACCGCCGCACATCAGGACGGCCGCCATCGCCAACGTTCTCAGATTCATGCCGGGGCTCACTCAATTCTCGGTAAGGTTTGGGTTACCCTAACTCGGGCGGGTTAAACGATTGTTGCCGTCAGAGAATCAAACGCCACACAAGGGCCTTATTGGCACCGAAGCCCGGCATTGTGAACCCGCAATTCCTGCCTTCGTTCCACATCCTCGGCGGGCGTGTCCTGGCGGCAACGGATCGTTACGGGACGCGTCGGGGCGCGAGGCGCAAGGCCGGGACGCGCCTTGCGCGACGGGGGAAGCGCGGCTATATAGCCGCCGTGTCGGAGTGTAGCGCAGCCTGGTAGCGCACCTCGTTCGGGACGAGGGGGTCGGAGGTTCGATTCCTCTCACTCCGACCATTTTTCCATCGGGCCTGTCGGTGGAGCTGGCGCCCGGCCAGTTATATATGCGTGGCCGCCTCTTCGGGCCGGCCAGGTCCGCTCCCGCAACCGCGCCTCGTCCGCCCTTCCGTTCGACGCGCCGATCGCGCGGCTGCCATCGTTGGTGGCCGCGACGGCGCGCCCGCGTGCGCGCGAGCAACGGACCGCTCCGGCGCGGCCGGCGATTCCGCGTGATCCGCCAACCGATTGCGGCGGACCGTTTGAGTATTGTCATTGTGAGGCCTGCGACGGGTCGCTATAAGGACCCCCGAAACCAATGGAGGATACTCGCGCATGGGCCTCGCCGGGGTGATCAAGGACGGCTACAAACCGTCGGACAACGAGCCCTTCATGAATGAGCGCCAGCGGGAATATTTCCGGCGCAAACTGGTGGACTGGAAGGAAGGCATTCTCCGCGAGAGTCGGGAGACGCTCGCGGCCCTGCAGAGCGAGAGCGAAAACCACCCCGACATCGCCGATCGCGCCTCATCGGAAACCGATCGCGCGATCGAACTGCGCGCGCGCGACCGGCAGCGCAAGCTGATCTCGAAGATCGAAAGCGCACTCGGACGGCTCGACGACGGCACCTATGGCTATTGCGAGGAGACCGGCGAGCCGATTTCGCTGCGCCGGCTCGACGCCCGCCCGATCGCGACCCTCTCGGTCGAGGCGCAGGAGCGGCACGAGCGGCGGGAGCGCATCTATCGCGACGATTGACTCGCGGGAAACCGACCTCAGAGCCTGCGAATTGAGGTTATCGGGTCTGCAACGCGGTCGCGCGCCGCGCTCAGCGGTTCGCTTGAGACGCGCATCGCATGGCCGTTGGCGTGCAGCAGCGCCTCGGCGTCGCGCATGATCCCGACGTGGCCCTTCCAGAAAACCAGATCGCCGCGTCGCAGTCCGGCCAGACGCGCGTCGAAGGCGACCGGCGCGCCGAGCGAGGCTTCCATCATGTCGCTGTCGCGCGGGGCGCCGATCCCGGCTTCGGCGAGCGCGGTCTGGACGAGGCCGGAACAGTCGATGCCGCGCCAGGTGCGGCCGCCCCAAAGATAGGGCGCCTCGAGGAACCGTTCGGCGATCGCCACGAAATCGGGCGCATTGGCGGAGATCGGCGCGAGGTGGCGTCCGAACACGTGCAACCCGTCGGCCGTGATCGCGAAATCGCCATCGCGCGCCGCGATCGCCAGACGGGCGCCGAGCGAGAGGGTGAGCTTTGGGGGCAGCTTGATGCTGGGGCCGGGATAGCCGAAGCTGCATGGGACGACGAGCCGGTGATCGGGTTCGCCGGGGGGGCCGAGCGCCTTGATCGGGAGGAAGCCGACGTAACCGTCACGCTCGAGCTGCGCCCAGGCCCAGCCGTCGCGCTCCTCGTAGACGACGACGCTCTCGCCATAGAGCGCCTCGGTGTCGAGCGACGCTTCAGGCGCGGGCGAACGGCGCACGGGCGCGGTTCCTTCGACGACGCGCCGGCGCCGCCCCTCGACGAATCTCGCCGCCTCGACCTTGCCGCGCAGCGTCTCAGCTGCGAGATCGGGACGCGCGGCGGTCACCCGGCGATCGAAAGCCTGGCGGACGGAGGGAGCGTCTGATCCGGACATGGGCGGGGCCTGCGCCGAAGCGGCGTCTGTCCAGTCTAGGGAATTTTCGGCTAGGATGGAATGAAGGCGCGCGACCCCCGCACGCCGGTCCGGGCGCGTCGAAGTCCGGGGCGCGGCGTGAGCGGAAGATCGACCGTCATGGCGAGGCGGGACAGCGGAAGCGCGGGCGGACGGTCCCCGCCGGCCGCGCGTGGCGTCTGGCCGGAGCTGCGGAGAGAGCGCGATGACGCAACCCGAGACGACCGCCTCGATCGCCCCGCCCGTCGCCGGGAGGCGGCCGGAAATGCGGTCGGCGCACGGCATCGAATGGATCGACGACTACGCGTGGCTCAGGGCCACGAACTGGCGCGAAGTGCTGCGCGATCCGCGCGCGTTGCCGCCCGCCATCCGCGACGCGCTCAAGGCCGAGAACGCCTATGCGCGGCTGACGCTCGAGCCGGCCAGGGCGCTCCAGCGCCAGCTGGCGCGCGAGATGCGCGCGCGGCTGAAGGAGGACGACAGCGAGGTCCCGCAGCCCGATGGCCCGTTCGCGTATTACGCGCGCTTTCGCCCTGGCGGCCAGCACAAGATATTCTGCCGCCAGCCGCGCGAGGGCGGCGCGGAGACCGTGCTGGTCGACGGCGACGCGCGCGCAGCCGGCAAGACGTTCTTCCAGTTTCTCGACGCGCGCCATTCGCCCGATCACGCCCGGGTCGCCTGGAGCGCGGACGACAAGGGCTCGGAGATTTTCACGCTCCATGTCCGGGATGTCGAAACCGGCGCGGATCTCGACGACGTCGTGGGCAATTGCACCGGCCATGTCGTCTGGGCGCGCGATTCGCAGCGCTTTCTCTATGTCGGCCTCGACGAGAACCACCGTCCCTGCCGCGTGCTGCTGCATCGGATCGGCACGCCGGCGAGCGCGGACCTCGAGGTCTATCAGGAGCCCGATCCCGGCTGGTTCATCAATATCGGAGCGACGCGGCTCGGCGCCGTAGCGGTCATTTCCGTGCACGGCCACGACGCCTCCGAGGCCCATGTCGTCGAACTCGGCGATCCCACCCTGGCGCCCCGCCTGATCGCCGCGCGCCAGCCCGGCCTGCGCTACGACGTGATGGATCACGGCGACCGTTTCTTCATCCGCGCCAATGCTGACGGCGCCCAGGACTTCAAGATCGTCACCGCGCCGAGGGACGCGCCGGGGATCGAGAACTGGCGAGAATTCGTCGCGCACAGGCCCGGTTGCCTCATCGTCGCGGCGGCGCTGTTCGAAAGCCATATCGCGCGGCTCGAGCGCGAGGACGGCGCGCCGCGCATCGTCGTCCACGAACTGTCGACCGGCCAGGAGCATGCGATCGCCTTCGACGCCGAGACCTATTTCCTGGGCTTCGAGGCGAGCTTCGAATTCCACACGACGGTAATGCGCTTCAGCTTCTCCTCGATGTGCAGCCCGCGCGAGACATATGACTACGAAATGTCGCTGCGCCGCCGCACGCTGCGCAAGCGACAGATGGCGCCGAAGGATTTCGAGCCGTCAGCCTATGTGACGCGCCGGATCTTCGCGATCGCGCCGGACGGCGAGAGCGTGCCGATTTCGATCCTGCACCGGCGCGACACGCCGATCGACGGCACGGCGCCGCTGCTCGTCTACGGCTATGGCGCCTATGGGCACGTGATCGACGCCTCCTTCTCGACCAATCGCCTGTCGCTGGTCGATCGCGGCTTCGTCTATGCGATCGCCCACGTGCGCGGGGGAACGGACAAGGGCTGGCGGTGGTATGAAGAGGGCAAGCTCGCCCGAAAGACCAACACGTTCGGGGATTTCATCGCCGCGACGCGGCATCTGGCCAGCGAGGGTTTCGGCGCCACCGGCCGCGTCGTCGCGCAGGGCGGCAGCGCCGGAGGCATGCTGATGGGGGCGATCGCCAACCTTGCGCCGGAACTCTACGCCGGGATCATCGCCGACGTGCCGTTCGTCGACGTCCTCAACACGATGCTCGATCCGGAATTGCCGCTGACGCCGCCCGAATGGCTCGAATGGGGCAATCCCATTCTCGACCCGCAGGCCTTCGAGACGATCCGCGGCTACAGCCCCTATGACAATGTTCGTCCCCAGGCCTATCCGGCGATTCTCGCTATGGCGGGGCTGACCGATCCGCGCGTCACCTATTGGGAGCCCGCCAAGTGGGTCGCGCGACTGCGCGCGGTCATGACCGGCGGCGGGCCAATCCTCCTGAAGACGAACATGGATGCGGGACATGCCGGCGCCTCGGGACGCTTCGATCAACTCGAGGATGTCGCGCTCGCCTATGCGTTCGCGCTCACCTGCGTCGGCGGCGCGCTGCGCAAGGACGAACCGGCCGCGCCGGCCGATGCGGCGACAGCGAGCGGCCGATGGAGGCAGGCGCCATGATCAGACATATCGTGCTCTTGAAGCTGAAGGCCGGCCTGCCGTCCGGCGAGATCGCGGCGGTGTTCCGGGCGCTTGACGATTTGCGCGCCGCGACGCCGGGCATGTCGCGCTTCGAGGCGGGCGCCGACGTCAGTCCCGAAGGGCTGGCGCGCGGGTTCACCCATGCGTTCACGGTCGATTTCAACAATGCCGCGGCGCGCGACGCCTATCTCGTTCATCCCGCCCACAAGGCCGCCGGCGCGCGGCTGGTCGCCGCCGCCGAGCGCGGAATCGACGGTCTCCTCGTCATCGACATCGCCATTGGCGGGTAGCGGCCGGCCTTCGACGGCGGCGGATCATTCCTCCTCGGGCGCCACGTCGCGGCTTTCCTCGTCGGGCTCCCCGCTCGCAGGGATCGCGTATTTTCCATTCAGCCAGCGATAGAGATCGACATCGGCGCAGCGGCGGGAGCAGAAGGGATCGTATTTCGCGACGCGCGGCCGCCCGCAGATCGCGCAGGCGGGCGGCTTTCCGGCGCGGGCGGTTGAATTGTCATTGGCGGGAGGGTCGGATTTCATGGCGGCGCGGACCCGACGGCTTCCTCGATCGGCGCCGCCGGGGTCCATCGGGCGTGGGCGGCGTAGCCCTCCCCGGCGAGCAGCGCGGCGGTCTCGGCGAGCGGCAGCCCGACGACGGCCGTGTACGAGCCGATCAGGCGCACGACGAACGCGCCCGCGAGTCCCTGGATCGCATAGCCGCCCGCCTTGCCGCGCCATTCTCCCGACGCGACATAGGCGTCGATCTCGTCGCGCGACAGCCGCTTGAACCGGACCCGCGCCTCGGCCAGCCGGTGGCGCGCCGCCCCGTCGGCGGTGACCAGGGTCACCGCGGTGTAGACGCGGTGCGCGCGCCCGGAAAGCAGGCGCAGGCAGGCCGCGGCCTCCTCGGAGACCTCGCATTTGGGCAGCACGCGCCGTCCCACGCAGACGACCGTGTCGGCCGCGACGGTGAGACAACGGCCGATTTCGGCGCGCTTGGCCGCCACCGCGGCCGCAGCCGCGGCCTTTTCCGCGGCCAGCCGCCGCGCGAGCGCGCGCGGCGATTCGTTCCGCCGTGGGGTCTCGTCGAGATCGGCGGGGATCACGGCGTCCGGGTCGACCCCCATCTGCGCGAGCAAGGCGAGGCGCCGTAGCGAGCCGGACGCCAGGACGAGACGGGGACGCTGGGCAGGCTGGCTCATACCGAATGTCGCCTGCGCTTCAGCGTGGCCACGCCGAGGTCATTTGAACCGATAGGTGATGCGGCCCTTGGTCAGGTCGTAAGGCGTCATTTCGACCAGGACCTTGTCCCCCGCCAGGACGCGAATCCGGTTCTTGCGCATCTTCCCGGCGGTATGAGCGATGATCTCGTGTTCGTTCTCGAGCTTCACGCGGAACGTCGCATTGGGCAACAGCTCGACGACGAAACCGGGAAATTCGAGCAATTCTTCCTTCGACATTGGGGCCTTTCTGTGCCGCGCCCGACGCTCGTCCGCGGATCGACGCGCTTCGCCAGGCGGATCGCCATCCGCCCGCGAGCGGTCTCACTGTGGACTTGTCACCGGTATGGGAAAGCAGCCCCCGCCGCGCCGCGCAACCGCGCCCGACTTCAAATCGCGGCGGACCCTATATGATTTCAGGGAAAATTGGAAACCGGTTTTCTCGTCATCGTTCACGGCCCCGCCGGCTCCGCGCTCGCGCGCCGCATCTGCCGGAAGCGCCGGATGCTGAACGGGATCGACGCGAGATAGGCCAACGAAAGCGCGACGAGCATCTCCATCGGAAAATTGGCGAGCAGCAGCACCCCGGCGGCGAGGCCGAACAGGACGACCGCCACATATTCGCGCGGCACCCGGCCGACCGATTTGCCGGAAAAATGCGGGATCTGGCTGGCCATCAGAAAGGCGATCGTCAGGACATAGACGATTTCGATCGGGACCAGCGCGTGGACGTTGGGCACGTTGAACAGCGAGAGGTGGAGAAAGACCGGCAGAAGCCCGGTCACCGCGCCGGCCGGCGCCGGCATGCCGACGAAGAAATAGCCGCGCCAGGCCGGCTGATCCTGGTCCTCGATCATCACGTTGAACCGCGCCAGCCGCAGCGCGCAGGCGATCGCGAAAATGAGGGCGGCGAACCAGCCGAGGCTCCTCATCTCGTGCAGGCCGAAGACATAGAGCACGATCGCCGGCGCCACGCCGAAATCGACGAAATCGGCGAGCGAATCGAGTTCGGCGCCGAACCGCGACGTGCCCTTCAACGCGCGCGCGATGCGCCCGTCGAGGCCGTCCAGCACCGCGGCGACGGCGATCGCGGTCACCGCCCATTCGATCTGGTTCTCGTAGGCGAACCGGATCGCGGTCAGGCCGAGGCAGAGGGCGAGCAGGGTCAACAGGTTGGGGATCAGCAGGCGCAGCGGCACGCCGCGGAAACGACGGCCGCGCGACGCCCGCGCGGCCGGGCCTGACGCGTTGCGGTCGATCGTTTCGGCCATGGCTCAGCTCCGCCGGAACGCGCGCAACGGCTCGTCGATCGCGGTCTCGGCGATCGTCGTCTCGCCGGCGACGGCGCGCGAATTGACCCCGACGAGAATCCGCGCCCGGTCGGGCAGGTAGACATCGACGCGCGAGCCGAAGCGGATCAGCCCGAAGCGATCGCCGGCGCTGAGGTTCGCGCCTTCGCCGACGAAGCAGACGATGCGACGCGCGACGAGTCCGGCGATCTGGACGATCCCGAATTCGCCCGCCGCGCTCTCGATCACGATCCCGTTGCGTTCGTTGTCCTCGCTCGCCTTGTCGAGGTCGGCGTTGAGGAACAGCCCCGGCCTGTAGGCGACCCTGATCACCTTGCCGTCGACCGGCGCGCGATTCACGTGGCAGTCGAAGACCGACATGAAGATCGAAACGCGCTGCAGCGGACGGGCGCCGAGCCCCAGTTCGGGCGGCGGCGCCGCATGGCCGCAGAAGCTGACGACGCCGTCGGCGGGCGCCACGACGAGGCCCTCGCGCAATGGCGTCACGCGCGGCGGATCGCGGAAGAAATAGGCGCACCAGGCGGTCGCGATCGCGCCGATCCAGCCGAGCGGGCTCCACAGCCAGGCAAGCACGAGGGCGGCCACGAAAAACCCCGCGATGAACACATAGCCCTCGGGATGAACGGGCGTCAGTTGGCGGCGGACCGAATCCAGGACGGACATGAAGCGGGGTTCTCCTGCATAACCGCGGTCTTGTGGCGCCAAATGCCGCCGAAGTCACGGCGGCGCCGAGGGCGCGGCGCGCCACCCGCGACGAGCCCGAGCCCAGTGTGATGGACTGACCAGCGGATCGCCTGCGCGACGCGCCAGGCCGATTTCGCCAATCGCCCCGCCGACGGCGCGCCGTCGCCCCGAGGCGATCGCTGGCGCTCGCCGGGAGGGGCGAAGCGAACACCGGCCTCCTGGCCCCGGGCGATCGCGTGCGCTCGCCCTGACCTGACGGCGCGACGGGGGTGTGGCCGCGCGGCGACGGGCATTCAGCTTCGCGTTTCTCCGACCGATCGCTCATCCCCTTGCCCGCTTGCCCCCTCGACCCGCCGCTCGCGCCTGGACGACCCAAATCGGCGTCTGCGCCCCGCCTCGCCCGACAAATCCTTTCGTTGTGGATATAATTGGAAATAGATTTCTCGCCCGATCGAGGCAAATCAGAGGGTTGCAGGCAAATTGAAGCCCGCGCGGGTCTGTGGCGCGCCGCCGTCCGGCTCTCGGCGCGCGGCGGCGCCCCGGGTCGCGTCGCCCGACAAATCCTTTCGTTTTGGATACATTTGGAAATGCATTTTGCGGCGGATCGGGGGAAATCAGAGGATTGCAGGCAAATTGAAGCCCGCGCGGGGCTCGGCGGCGCGCCGCCGTCCGGCCCCCGCGCGCGGCGGCGGCCCGCGCCTTGTCCTCGGCGACCCTGCGCAGGAGATCGTCGAGCCTGGCGTCGAATTTGGCGGCGCCTTCGTCCTCCTCGTCGAATGGCGGCGCCGCCGGACCGGCGTCGCGGCAGCGGTCGAACCGGTCGAGCGCGCGCGACAGCCGGTCGATCGCGCCGCGTTCGCCGTCCTCGACCCTCAGGGCGGCGAGCCGCAGAGAGCCGTCGAGCTCGGCTGCGCCGACGGAGGCGGCGGGCGGCGGCGCGGGCGCTGCGGGGTCGGGCATGGCGGGGCTCCTGCAGGGGGGACCAATGGTGGGAGCATAGCCGGACTTTTGGAATATCGCAATGATATTCTCATATTTCTCTTTTACACTACGCTCAGGGCGGCGCAGACGGCGCGCCCGGTCGCCTCGGCGCTCTCAAGCAGCGCGGCCTCAGCCGCCGTCGTCGCGACCGGCGCGCTGGACGTGAACTCTCCGCCGCCAAACCCCGCGCCGGCCACGCCAGCTTCGGCGCCGAGCGCACCCACGCTGCCTCGGCGCAGCCGCGAATCCTCGCTCAGCCCTCGGCCGCCTGCGCCTCGGCCGCCTCGATGGCGGCGCGCCGCAAGGTCTCCTGCGCTGCGTCGACCTCGCGCTGGCGGCTCCACAGCGCGGCGTAGACCCCGCCCTTGGCGAGCAGCGCCTCGTGAGCGCCCCGCTCGACGATCGCGCCCTTGTCGAGGACGAGGATTTCGTCCGCGTGGACGACGGTCGAGAGCCGGTGCGCGATGATCAGCGTCGTGCGTCCCTTCGACACGCGCTCGAGCGCGGCCTGGATCTCGCGTTCGGTGAAGGTGTCGAGCGCCGAAGTCGCCTCGTCGAGGACGAGGATCGGCGGCCCCTTCAGCATCGTGCGCGCGATCGCGACGCGCTGCTTCTCGCCACCCGAAAGCTTGAGCCCGCGCTCGCCGACCTGCGAGCGATAGCCCTGCGGCAGCGAGCGGATGAACGAATCGATCTGGGCGTTGGCGGCGGCGGCCGCCACCGCCTCCTCGCCGGCGCCGTCGCGGCCATAGGCGATGTTGTAGTAGATCGTGTCGTTGAACAGGACGGTGTCCTGCGGGACCATGCCGATCGCGTCCCGCAGGGAGGCCTGGGTCACGGCGGCGATGTCCTGGCCGTCGATCGTGATGCGGCCGGCGGAGGGTTCATAGAAGCGGAACAGCAGCCGAGATATCGTCGACTTGCCGGCGCCCGACGGCCCCACGATCGCGATCGTCTTGCCCGCCGGCGCCTCGAACGAAACGCCGCGCAGGATCTTGCGCGCGGGATCGTAGCTGAACTCGACGTTCTCGAACCGGACCGCCCCCTCGGCGACGACCAGCGCCGGCGCGTCCGGCGGATCCTGGATTTCCGGATGCTGGTGAAGAATGCTGAACATCGCCTCGATGTCGACGATCGCCTGCTTGATGTCGCGATAGACCATGCCCATGAAGTTCAGCGGCTGGTAGAGCTGCAGCATCATGAGGTTGATGAGGGCGAAATCCCCGATCGTATTGCGATGGTTGCGAACGCCCACCACGCACATCCACAGCACCACGACGAGGCCGCTCGTGAATATCACCGCCTGTCCCGCGTTCAGCACCGCGAGGGACACGTAGGTGCGCACGCTGAGCCGCTCGTAGCGCTCCATCGATCGGTCGTAGCGCGCCGCCTCGCGCTTCTCGGCGCCGAAATATTTGACCGTCTCGAAGTTCAGCAGACTGTCGATCGCCTTGGTGTTGGCGTCGGTGTCGCTCTCGTTCATCGAGCGGCGGATCCCGATCCGCCAATTGGTCGCGATGGTCGTGTACGCCATATAGGCGACGATCATCGTCGAAACCGCGACGACGTAGCGCCAGTCGAAGGAGAACTGGAAGACGCCGAGCACGAGGACGAATTCCACCGCGGTCGGGACGGCGACCAGCATCGAGGTGCGCACGATCGTCTCGATCGCGTTGCGTCCGCGCTCGAGAATGCGGGTCAGCCCGCCGGTCTTGCGTTCGAGGTGAAAGCGCAGCGACAATTGGTGCAGGTGGACGAAGACCTGCAGCGCGAGGCGGCGCACCGCGTTCATCGCGACCGAGGCGAACAGGGCGTCGCGGCCCTGGGTGAACAGCGCCATCGCCGCACGGAGCAGGCCGTAGACGATCGTCAGGGCGACGACGCCCGCCAGGAACGCGGGCAAGGGCATCCTGTCCGCGGCGACCCCGGCGGTCGCGCTCTCCGCGGCGAGGGCGTCCGTCGCCCATTTGAACGCGAAGGGAATGGCGATGGTCGCCAGCTTCGCCGCGATCATCAGCACGAAGGCCAGGAGGACCCGCAGCTTCAGATCGGACCGCTCGGACGGCCAGATATAGGGCCACAACTGACGCACCGTGCCGGCCAGCGTGGCCTCGGCGCGCGGCTTCGCGCCGGCGATGAAATTGGTCGATTTCTGATGCTGCATTGGATCTCGCGCGGCCGCCCGGGCCCCGTATATAGGCCCAAGCGCGCGCGCCCGCATCCCCGCGCCCGGCGATCGGCCGAACCCGGCCCAGCCGCGGCGCCGGGCGCGACCCCCCGACCAACCCGGGGCGTCCGCTTCGATGTTCGATCTATATTCACTGTTGGTGGATAGTCGGCCGACCCCCGGCCCCGATAGTCGCCCACTGCCGCGCAGACCAATATTTATGGTGGATTTCAGCGTTTTTAGACTTGTTCTAGGCTTTAGATTTGACTATGCATGGGTAGACGTCGGGCGCCGTTCGTTGCCAAGACCTCGCCGTTCATTGACTATTCCGGGATACACCGGGTTTGCGCGCGTAGCCGAGCGCGGGGCGCGCCACCGAATTGGAGGAAGGCCACAAATGTCTGAAACATTGAACCATATTGAGCTCGCCGCGGAGATCGTTTCCGCGTATGTCTCGAACAATTCTGTCCCGGCGAGCGACCTCCCAACGCTGCTCGGCGACGTCCACGCCGCAATCGTGCGCGTTTCGACGGGGACCGCGGTCGCCGTTCCCGAGGTCGTCAAGCCCGCAATCGCGCCCCGGAAGTCGATCACCAACGACTATCTCGTTTGTCTGGAGGACGGGCGCAAATTCAAGTCGCTCAAGCGTCATCTGCGGACCCAATACAATCTGTCGCCTGAGGAATACCGCGAGAAATGGGGTCTGGCCGCGGATTATCCGATGGTCGCCCCCGCCTATGCGCAGGCCCGTTCGGCGCTCGCCAAGCAGATGGGGCTCGGCCAGCAGCGCCGGCGCCGAAAGTAATGCCTGCTGCGCGCGCCGAGCGGCCCTCGGGTCGGGCCGGCGCGCCGAATCAGGCAGCGCTCCCGGACGAGCGGAGCCCGCGGCCGGCGGCTTGACCTTTCGCCGCGCCGGGCGTCGAGACTGCCGATGAAATCGATTCGAAACATATGCGTCTATTGCGGGTCCAGCTCCGGAGCCGATCCGCGATTTTCGGAAGCCGCCGAAACGCTCGGCGCCGCGATGGCCGATGCCGGAATCGGCCTGGTCTTCGGCGGCGGCGAGGACGGATTGATGGGCCAGATCGCCCGCGCCGTGCTCGCGGGCGGCGGCCGCGTCACCGGCGTCATACCGGGCTTCCTCGTCGAGCGCGAACACGCGCTGATGGCGACGCAGGAATTGATCGTCGTCGAGGACATGCACCGGCGCAAGCAATTGATGTTCGAGCGCGCCGACGCGTTCATCGCCCTGCCCGGCGGGATCGGCACGCTGGAGGAACTGGTCGAGCAGCTCACCTGGGTCCAGTTGGGACGCCACGCCAAGCCCGTGCTGCTCGCCGACATCGCCGGCTTCTGGCGCCCGCTGCTGAGCCTCATCGCCCACATGAACGCCCTCGGATTCATCCGCCACGGCGCCGAAATCCGCTACATGGTCGCCGAGCGGATCGAGGACGCGCTGCCGATGATCGAACGCGCGGCGCTGCGGATCCTCCCCCCAACATCTTTGATCGGAGGTCCGCCCGCGGGCTTTCCTTGACGATGACTTGATGTCATTCTCGCGACGGCGGCACGGGGCGCCCGGTCGGCGTTCCGAGGGAGGGTGAGTTATGAGATTGTTCGAACCGAGATCATTGGCGTTCGTCGTCCTGGCGCTCGGCGCGGCGCTGACGGCGGGAGCGGCAAGCGCCCAAACGGCGGCGCCGGCCGCGCCCGCGGCCCCCGCCGATGCGCCCGCCGCCACGGTGGCCGACGCGCCGCCCGCGATGGCCCCGGCGAAAAAGAAGCCGCACAAGAAGGCGACCCCCTCGGTCGTCGTGCTGGTCACCAACGCCCGCGCCGTCGCCCTGACCGAACTCGACGCGTCGGCCGATGGCGCCCAGCCCAGGTCGATCCTCTCCAATCTCGCGCCGGGCAAGAAGGCCTCGGTCAAGGTCGAGCATGGCCAGTCCTGCCTGTTCGACCTTCACGGCGCCTATGCCGACGGCTCGACCACCGATTCGGCGAGCGTCGATTTCTGCAAGGACAAGAAACTCAATCTGGTCGATTGACCGCCGCGGCGGGACGCGGTCGCTTGCCGCCCGCCGGCTCGCGGCCGGGCGGGGCGGCGGGCGCGACCCGCGCGGCGGCCGGTATCACTTCGCGGCGGCGGCGTAGAGTTCGGCGACATACTCCCAGTTGACGAGATTCTCGACGAACGCCTTCAGGTAGTCGGGACGTCTGTTGCGATAGTCTATGTAGTAGGAATGCTCCCAGACATCGACGCCGAGGATCGGCGCGCCGCCGTGAACGAGCGGGCTCTCGCCATTGGCCGTCTTCGTGACGACGATCTTGCCGTCCTTGACCGCCAGCCACGCCCAGCCCGAGCCGAACTGGGTGACGCCGGCCTGGATGAAGTCTTCCTTGGCCTTCTCGACGGAGCCGAGCGAGTCGACGATCGCCTTTTCCAGATGGCCGGGAACCTTGCCGCCGCCGTTGGGCTTCATCCACTTCCAGAAATGCGTGTGATTGAAATGCTGCCCGGCGTTGTTGAACAGACCCGGATTCTTGCCGAACGACCCCTTGACGATCTCCTCCAGGGACTTGGCTTCCCATTCCGTGCCCTTGAGCAGATTGTTGCCGTTGTTGACATAAGCTAGGTGGTGCTTGTCGTGATGGAATTCGAGCGTCTCCTTGGACATGTGGGCGCCCAGGGCGTCATAGGGGTACGGCAGTTCGGGAAGGGTGAACGTCATGGACTCGGCTCCTGTTGGACGATGCTCGCGTCATGACGCCTCGGCGGCGACGCGAACGGGCGCACGATGCGGCGATTAGTTAATACTCCGGGGCCCCGTCGGCAACCGTGCCGCCGCATCGGGCTTGCGTGCAATCGCGAAGTCCCGGCGCGGCCGTTCGCACGCCGCGATTCCGACACGATCGAAACGTTGGATCGTTCATGAGTTGGATTGCCCTGCTTCTCGGCCTGGTTCTGGCGGCGGCCGGCGGCGCGTCGCTGTGGGCGAGCATCGACCTCGTCGGCACGGAACTGGGCGGTCTCTACGCGACCTGCGGCGCAATCTTCGTTGGCGGGGGCGCCGTGACGATCGCGATCGGCCTGCTCATCCGCCGGGTCGACGCCGTGCGCGCGGCGCTGCTGCGCGCTCCCGCGCCGGCGGCGGCGGAGCGCGCCGAGCCGCTCGCGCCCCCGCTGCCCGACGGCGTCGAGCCGGCGACCCTCGCCGAGCCCGGCGCCGAATTTGCGCCCGAAGCGCCGGGCTGGGCGGGGCGCGACGGACAGGACGGGCCGGCGCCCGCCGCCGCGCCGGACGGCGCCGACGGGGCCGGGGCGACGCCGCCCGGCGAACCCGCGCCGGATGGGCACGCGCCCGTCGAGGCCGGCGCGACGGCGGCCGGCGAGCCCGCTCCGCGGCCGACGCTCGTCGGCCGCTACAGCGCGGGCGGCTCGGATTATTCGATTTTCACCGACGGATCGATCGAGGCGCAGACGAGCCAGGGTGAGTACAGGTTCGGTTCGATGGAGGAATTCAAGGCGTTCATCGCCGCCAAGAAGCGCTAGCGCCGCGAGTCGCGCGGACAATAGGGCTGGCGCCGAAAACCGGCCATGTCGCCGGCCCGGCGCCGCTGCCA
>JBEKEI010000089.1:0-18867 GCA_050013915.1 Roseiarcus sp. | reverse complement strand
GTGGCGGCTCAGCGGCGGCAACCAGCAGAAGGTCATGCTGGCGCGCGCCATCGCCGGGGCGCCGCGGGTGCTGCTGCTCGACGAGCCGACGCGCGGCGTCGACATCGGGGCCAAATTCGACATCTACGCCCTGCTGCGCGAACTCGCGCAGGCCGGGACGGCGATGATCGTCGCCTCGTCCGACCTCGACGAACTCATCGCGCTGAGCGCGCGGATCGCCGTCCTTCGCGCCGGCCGGATCGCCGCCATCGTGCCCGCCGAGGGGCTGACGGCTCAGGCGCTGCTCGCGCTGTGCTACGGCGATCCGCCGCGGTGATCGCGGCGACGCTCAGCTTCGGCCGGCGCTACGGCACGCTGCTCGGGGTCGCCGCGGTGTTCGGCTATTTCTGGTTCGCCCTCCCCGACACCTTTCTCACCGGGCGCAACCTCCTCAACATTTCCCAGCAGATCAGCATGCTCGCGGTCGTCGCGGCGGCGATGACGCTGGTGATGGCGATGGGCGATTTCGATCTCAGCGTCGGCTCGATGGCGAGTCTGGCCGGCATTGTCGCCGCGCTGGTCTTCGTCGCCGGCGGCTCGCCGCCCGCCGCGATCGCCGCGGCGCTGGCGACCGGACTGGCGGGCGGGCTCGCCAACGGATTCCTGGTCAGCTATGTCGGCATCCCGCCGTTCATCGCGACGCTGGGCGCGATGACCGTGTTGAGCGGCCTGGCGTTCCGCCTGTCCGGGGGCCGTACCCTGTTCGGCAGCGCGATTCCGGCGGGCTTCGCCAATTTCGCCCGCGACGGCCTGCCGCTCGGCGCCTCGGGCCTGACGCTGCCCAATCTCACCCTCGTCGCGCTCGGCGTCGCCGCGCTCGCCTGGACGCTGCTCGAGCAGACCGTCTACGGCCGCCGGCTCTATGCGATCGGCGGCAACAGCGAGGCGGCGCGGCTCGCCGGTGTGCGCGTGCGGCCGCTGCGGCTGGCCGCCTTCGGCCTGACCGGCCTCGGCGCCGCCGCCGCCGGCCTGATGTACGCCAGCCGGGTCGCCTCGGCCAATCCGACCCAGGGGGCCGGGTTGATGCTCGACGCGATCGCGGCGGTGTTCCTCGGCATGACGATCAGCGAGGAGGGCGAGCCGCGCGTCTTGAACACCCTGGCGGGCGTCGTCATATTGGGGGTCCTCGGCAACGGCCTGACCCAGATGAACGTCGACAGCTACGTCCGCGACATCCTGACCGGCGCGATCGTCATCTTCGCGGTCGCGGCGAGCAGCCTCGGCAGGACGCGCGGGCGCTGAGCCGCGCGGCGGCGGCGCAGCGGGGCTGTTGACAGGGAACAGTTCACGACGGCAATTGGTGAAAATCGTATATATTCGGCCCGATGGACCGATGGAGGGGTGCATGAGCGCCGCCGATACCAAGCCGACCGCGCCCCGGACCTATGTCATCTCCCTGGAGAACCGCAAGGCGCGCGGCTACGGCCACGAGCGACCCGAGGAGATCCTGTGCGCGGCGCGCGCCCTGTTCCTCGAGCACGGGGTCGAGAACGTCACCACCCGCCAGATCGCGGCGCGGGTCGGCATTTCGCAGACCGCGCTCTATGTCTATTTCAAGAGCAAGGACGAGATGCTCGACCGCCTCGTCAATGCCGCGCTCGCCAAGCTCGGCGCGGCGCTCGACCTGGTCAACGCCGAATGCGTCGATCCGATCGTATTCCTGCGCTCGAACTTCCGCGAATACATCCGGTTCGGGCTCGAACATCCCGACGAATACCGGCTCGTGTTCATGCTGCGCGACGGCCGCCGCAAGGCGGCGCGCCCGGACGCCCGCCTGCACAATCCGATCGGCGACGCGCTGTTCGACAATCTGCGGCGGCGGATCGAGCAGGGGATCGCTTCGGGCAGGCTGCGCTGCATCAAATCCGGCCTCGCCGCCGCCCAGTCGATGTGGGCGGGCATCCACGGCCTGGTCGCCCTGCGCCTGGCCTATCCCGACTTCGACTGGATCCCGGTCGACGAGCAGATCGAGGCGCATGTGGACATGCTGCTGCACGGGATCGTGAATCCGGAGCGCGGGGTGGCGGGGGAGGCGGCGGAGCCGTGCTGAGGGGGCGGGGGGTTTGAGGGCTTCCGGTCCGGGCGATCCCGGACATACCTTGGCCGGTGGGAGGCGTGTGCTGGCCGCAGCGCCAGCCATCCCTTGTTCGCTCGCCGGCCATTATGCGCGGGATCAGACTGCTTCGCGTAGAATTCGGAAGTGCTTTGGCGGGAGAAAAATTTGGTCGAGCAGTGACGCGGTGGCTTGGGCCTTGTTTCAGTCGTCCTATCTTCGTGAACGCTTTGTGGCGATTAACATATTTGTGCGGACATCAGTAAAGCGCACTGTCACCTTAACTAAATAAATGGACGAACAGATACACCCGCAGTTCACCAAGATCCGACCGTATCTGCCGCCCTTTACTCATTTTTCGGACAATGCCCCGAGGATGGCCCGTCATCCGGCGATCGGGGAAGTCATGGCGGAGTTTGGCAGGCGGAACGCCGTCGGCGGCGTCCGAGCCACCAGCATATCGGCGGCCGCGCCGGCTGATCTCGCCGCCGCGATCGCGGTGGTCAAGACCGGGAAGCTGCCTTATTGGGCGAAGAGGGGGCCTTTGCCGCTCGTCATTGTCCTGGTCGCGGCCATCGGCTTGTTCTGGTGGCTGATCCTGCCCTATGGCGGCGTCGTCCTGCGCGACTATCGCCTCGCCGGCACATGGCAGCCGGCTTACGATATCAAGGTCGTCGCTCCCAAATGCACGCGCTACAATCTGACGCTCACGATCTGCGGCGCAACGCTCAAGTCGCTCGCCGAGCCCGATCAGGCCCCGGTCGCCGTCGATTACATGATGGCGTTTACGAGCGGCGGCGGCGAAAAGCTTGTGCCGGTGCGCTCGACGGTCGATCCTTCCGCGCTCACCATCGCCTACCCCGCCGAGACCCTGCTGACCAATCGCCTGCTGACTTTCCTCGTCATCGCTTTCGGCGTCGCCGTGGTCGTCCTGGCGACGGGCGCCTCGCTTCTGCGAGGGCGCTACGTTGGGGGCGCCGCGCATCGCGCGCTGCTGGCGGGGTTTGCCGAACTGCAGGCGCGGGTCGAAAGCGCCGCGGCGGCGCCGCGCGCTCCGGTCTGACGGTTGCGCGCCGGGGTTTGCCTTGGAAAGGCGGGGACATGTCGTGGCTCAAGGCGATCGGCGTCTGTTGCGTCGTGCTGGCGATCGCCAAATGCGAGATGGCGCCGCGATCCGCCATCGAGCCGAAGGCGCAGAAGCTGACCTTGCGCGAGGAGCCGGGCCGCGTCGTGCTGGCCTGGAGCGGACCGATCGAAAAGCCGATGCGCGATGATGTCGCCGCCGCCCTCGACAGGCTCGAGGCCGACCCGCGCCGGCTGGTCCTCACATTGAACTCCCCGGGCGGCTCGATCGACCATGGGCGCGCGGTGATGGAGACAATTCGCGCGGCCGCGCAGCGGCGCCCGATCGACACGCTCGTCGAAAAAGGCGCCGTCTGCGCCTCGATGTGCGTGCCGATCTACCTTCTCGGCGCCCGGCGCATGGCCGATCCCGGCGCGCATTTCATGTTTCATGAGGCGAGCATCGAAGCGGCGGCCTGGACGGCGACCGGCGAGCATGCGGCGGCCGTTCGAAAGGCCATCGAGACCCTCGTCACCGACAGCTTCTACGAGACCGACATCGGCAGGCAACGCGTGAATGCGCAATGGCTCGCCGGGATGCGGACGCGGATCGTCGGCCGCGACGTCTGGGTCAGCGGGCAACAACTCGTGGACGGGGGCTCCGGCGTGGTCGACGCGCTCATTCAGACGGCTCCGAATTAAGCGCTTCGGGGCGGCGCTTTACGGGTTGCGGTGGTGCGGCAGTTCAGCGGCAGCGCTGTCAACTCGCGTTCCTGTCGATCGCCGATTTCGGTCCGCGAGGCCGGCAAGCCTCATCGTCGTCGCGGAAGGATGTCGAAGCCCCCCCAGCGCGGCCCTTGCTGTGCGCGGACATTTTTCCGCGACGTCGCTCACGCCTGCGGGACCTCCCCGCCAGACCCCCGCGGCAGCCCGGCGTCGTCACCCCTCAGCGCCTGCCGGCGGCGACGACAAATCGATCGAGCAGGCGAAACGTCTCCGCGGGCTGCTCGAGCCATGGCAGGTGTCCGGCCTCGGCGATGATTTCGAACCGGGCGCCCGGGATCGCGGCGGCGTAGGCGCGACCGTATTCCCTGGTCACCACGCGATCCGACTCGCCCCAGAGCACGAGGGTGGGGACGTCGATCCCCGTCAATCGAGCCATCAGGGTCGAATCGTAGCCGTATGTCCGGCTCGAAAACAGCGCGGTCGCCGCCGCGTTGGCGCGCATCATGGCGATCCGCTCGGGGGTCGGCGGCGGCGCGCCGGCGCCGAATTTGGCGGGGTCGTGGAAGGCCGCCGCGGCCAGCTGTTGCGGCGTGAAGCCGGTGATGTCGGTGATCGGCTGGCCCGGGACGTCGACGCCGACGCCGTTGATGATGACGAGCCCGGCGACCCGGTGGGCGGCGTCGCGCAGCACGATCTCGGCGCCGAGCCAGCCGCCGAGCGAAGAGCCGATCAGGACGACGTCTTTCAGGTCGCGCTCGTCGAGATATCGCACATAGGCGTCGGCGAGCGCGGCGATGTCGCCGATCGACTCCGGCCGTGGCGTCCCGTCCCAGCCCGGATGGGTCGGCGTGACGACATGGGCGTTTTCGGCGAGGTGCGCCGACAGGCCCGCCATCGTCGCCGGCCCGCCGCCGCCATGCAGAACCAGGATGGTTCGTCCCTTGCCGCTCTCGGAGATTTTCATCGATGCGCTCGCTGGTTTCGAAGTGGCGGCCGGCGCGAATTGCGCCCGCCGGCGGCCCGCTCGATTTCGGGTCGGGGCGCCCCATGCCGCGTCGTCGGTTGACGGTATCAACATTCTTATATAAACATAATTATATGTCAAGCGCTCCCGAACGTCTGGGCTGGCTGATCAAGCGCATCCAGCACGGCCACCATCGAGAGTTGGACAGGCGCCTCGCGCCTCTGGGTCTGAGCCTCGTCCAGTGGAACGCGCTTCGCGAGATCGAACGAAATCCTCGGTGTTCGCAGCGCCATCTCGCGGAAAAGACCTTCAATTCGGACCAGGCGTTGGGAACGTTGCTGAAGCGCATGCAGGCCGCCGGCCTGATCAAGTGCGAGCCCGGGATCGGGCGCGCGAATGTCCAGAAGCTCACCGCGAAGGGACGCGGACTGCTGACCGACGGACAGAAAATCATGTCCGAGGTGACCCGCAGATCATTCTCGCCGCTCGCCGACGCCGAGCGCGCGGAGCTGGCGCGCCTGCTCGGCAGGGTTCTCGACGCATAAGGCCGGGCGGCGCCCCGCCCGGCGTCGATGCGCCGGGATCGTCGATGTCACGGCCCATCGACATGAACCTTGCAGGCAAACGGGGATGGGGCTCAGTAGCGCCGCCATTGCGACGCCGCATGACGAGAGTTCTGCGACTGGATTCGACAAAGGCCGGAACCACCCTAAAGTGTGCCGCGCCGAAAAGGATTCGAGGCATTCCCCATGAACGACATCGCGCTCGCGGAAATCCAGACGCGCCTCAAACGCGTCGAACAGCAAAACCGCGTTCTCGTCACATTGCTGTGCGCGATCGTCGGACTGGCTTCGCTCGGAGCGGCGAAGCGCAGCTCGAACGTGGTCGCCGCCGATGAGATTCGCGCGCACAAGTTCTCGGTCATCGATCCCGATGGCGATGTCGTCGCCGCCTGGTACAGCGATTCACCCGGTACTTCGGTGCGGCAGAATTGACGAGCTTGCGGCGACGCTTCGCGCGCGGCTTCGCAAGGTCGTTCGCGGTCTCCGCCGGGCGCCGGCCGCGAAGCGCACGCTGCGGTATCGGTGACAACGCCTTCAACTCGCGCTTCTCTCGATCACGGGCGAGTCCCTGCCAGAAACGCCCGGTCCCTCTCGCCGCCCATGACCATATCGCCCATAGGTCGGTGGATTTTGCTTCGCGGCGAAGGCGGCCGGGATCGGACGGATTCGGGATCCCGACAGTCCGGGGGCGACGACGCAGGCGCAAGCGGGCGATGTCGAGGGGATAAGGGGCGGCAGAGGGCCGGCGTCGATAAAGGGCGCCGTAATCCCGGCGGGACGGCAATTCGGGGAAATGTATTGTGGCTAACCGTGCAGATTACTCCGCGACCTGGAAGGCAATCGCCCGGCGCAAATTACAACTTCAGTGTATAATTTTTATCGGATTTCTGGTTGCTGTCGCAAGCGATTTATTGTTCACAAAAGAGCTCTCTGACGCCGTAATTTGGGATTTATTCTTCGCCTTATTTGTCTATGCTGTGTCTTACGCTGTGATAAATCAACTATTGACATGCCCGCGTTGCCGTAAAAGATTTCATTTTACTTTTTTGTATGGAAACCCCGGATCTAATACCTGTATGCATTGCGGATTGCGATATGGCTCACCTTCGGGCGATCATAGCTGATTGCTGGATGCAGCGGCCTATGCAGACGCGTCCCCGAGAGGTGGCGCGAAGCGCCGGATGAGGCCTCCGGGCCCGGCCGACGCGGAACGATGCCGGGTCGGCGCCGGGAGGCGGCATGCGCACGGAGATGTCGACTTGACCTGATATGATAAAATCTATAGTCTAGCTACATTGATTGGCCCATCCCTCGGTCTCCGCCCGCTGCCTGACGGGAGCGCGAGATGTCGGCCGGCGCCATCAAAACACCGCGCCGATGCGCCAAGCTCGGGGTCGTTGGACCATGACGTCATTGTGTAGCCACGTACGCGCCCGCACTGCATCGCCGGCCGCCTCGCGGCGGTCGCGTTTTCAGCCTCCAATTGCTCGATCGGGAGCCAGATGGGACAGCCGAACCAGCGACGGGCGAGCGACCCCGACGACCTCGCCGGCGGCGAATGGGACACCGGGCTCTACCTCAAATTCGAGGCCGAGCGGACCCAGCCGGCGCGCGACCTGCTCGCCCGCGTGCCCATCGAGGCGCGGCGGATCGTCGATCTCGGCTGCGGCCCGGGCACCAGCACCCAGCTGCTCGCCGCCCGCTACCCGCGCGCCCACATCACCGGCCTCGACAATTCCGCGCAGATGCTCGCCGCCGCGCGGGCGCGGCTGAACAACGTCGTCTTCGAACAGCACGACATCGGCGCCTGGCGCCCTGCGGTCCGGCCGGACCTGATCTTCGCCAATGCCGCGCTGCAATGGCTGCCCAACCACCACGAGCTGATTCCGCGGCTGATGTCGTTCCTCGCCGAGGGCGGCTGCCTGGCGATCCAAATGCCCGACAACCGGCAGGAGCCCTCGCATGCCCTCATGCGGATGGTCGCCGCCGACGGCCCTTGGGCCGACCGGCTGGTGCCGGTCGCCAAGACCCGCGGCCTGATCGGCATCTATTCGGACTATCACCAATGGCTGCGGCCGTTGAGCAGCCGGGTCGAAATCTGGCAGACGACCTATGTCCACCCGCTGCCGGGGGTCGGGGCGGTCGTCGACTGGTTCCGCGGCAGCGGCCTCAGGCCGTTCCTCAACCTGCTCGACGAATGCGAGCGCGAACAGTTCATCGCCCGCTACATGGAGGAACTCGCCGAGGCCTATCCCGTCGAGTCCGGCGGCGACCTGCTGTTTCTCTATCCGAGGCTGTTCGTCACGGCGCTCAAGTCCGAGGCGAGGGCCTGAGCGCTGGCGCTCCCTCGCCGGTCGCCCGGACCGGCGGCCGGATGCGCCGCAACTTGCCGACGGCCGGCGACAGCGCCATCTTGCCGCAGGCCCGCATCGGACCGTCGGCGCCGAACAACAAGGGAACCATGCGCAGACGCGCCGATTCCGCCCTGGTCGAACTCGGCCATTTCCCGAGCCGCGCCCGCGCGCGCGCCGCGATCGACGCCGGGCTCGTGGCGGTCGACGGCGTTCCCGTCCGCAAGCCTTCGCAAGGAATCGCGCCCGGCGCGCGCGTCGAGGCCAGGTCGCCGCATCCCTGGGTCTCGCGCGGCGGCGTCAAGCTGGCGGCGGCTCTGGCGGCGTTCGCGCTCGATCCGCGCGGACTCGACTGCGTCGACGTCGGCGCCTCGACGGGCGGCTTCACCGACGTCCTGCTCGCGCATGGCGCGCGGCGGGTCTACGCGGTCGACGTCGGCCACGGCCAGCTCGACGCGCGGCTGCGCGCCGACGCCCGGGTGATCGCGCGCGAGGGATGCGACGCGCGCGGCCTTGACGGCGCCCTGTTCGAGGCGCCGCCGGGCGCGATCGTCTGCGACGTCAGCTTCATCGGCCTGCGCCTCGTTCTGCCGCATGTGCTGCCGCTTGCCGCCGCGGGCGCCTGGCTCGTCGCGCTGGTCAAGCCGCAGTTCGAGGCCGGGCGCGCGAATCTCGTGAAAGGCGCGGTGCGCGACCCGGCGGTTCACGCGCGGGTCTGCGAGGACGTGCGCGCCTGCGCGCACGCCCTCGGCTGGTCGAGCCTCGGGATCATCGCCTCGCCGATCCCGGGCGGCGACGGCGCCGCGGAATTCCTGTTCGGCGCCCGCCGTGGATGACGCGCGCGTCGTGGAGCTGGCGATCGACGAACTCGGCGACCGCGGCGCGGGCCGGGCGAGCGACGGGGCGCAGGCGCTTGAAATCGCCGGCGCCCTGCCGGGCGAGCGCGTGCGGGCGGCGCTGCAGGGCGAGCGCGGGGAGATCCTCGCAATTCTCGACCCGAGCCCGGATCGGATCGCGCCGATCTGCCGGCATTTCGGCGATTGCGGCGGCTGCGTCGCCCAGCATATGGCGCCCGGCCTCTACGCGGCGTGGAAACGCGGCCTGGTGGCGGCGGCGCTCGCCCGCGCCGGCGTCGCGGCGCCGGTCGGCGAGCTCGTCGACGCGCATGGCGAGGGCCGCCGGCGCGCCACGTTCCACGCGCGCTTCGCGGAGCAGGGCCCCGGCGTCGAGCTCGGCTTCATGCGCGCGCGGGCGCACGCCATCGTCGGAATCGAATCCTGTCCGGTGTTGGCGCCGGGGATGGCGAATGCGCTCGACGCCGCCCGCGTGATCGCCGGATGCCTGCGCGGCGCCGGCAAGCCGCTCGACATCGCCGTCGTCGCGACGCTCGGCGGCCTCGACATCGATTTCAGGGGCAGCGGCGCGCTCGACGCCGCCGCGCAGCGCAAGCTGGTGCGCGCGGCGGCTGATCGCGACCTCGCGCGGCTGTCGAACCATGGCGAAATCCTCATCGAGCGGCGGCCGGCCGAAATCCTCATGGGCGCCGCGCGCGTGCGGCCGCCGCCGGGCGGCTTCCTGCAGGCGACCGAGGCGGGTGAGCGCGTCCTGGCGGCGCTCGCGCTGGACGCGGTGGCGGGCGCGCGGCGGGTCGCGGACCTCTTTTGCGGGGCCGGCGCCCTTTCGTTGCGACTGGCCGCGCGCGCCCAAGTGGATGCGTTCGAACTCGACCGGCCGGCGCTCGGCGCGCTGATGCGCGCCGCGCGTGAAACCGTCGGCCTGCGCGCCGTCGCCGGCGCGGCGCGGGACCTGTTCCAGCGGCCGCTCGGGCGCGCCGAGCTCGACCCCTTCGACGCCGTGGTCTTCGACCCGCCGCGCGCCGGCGCCCAGGCGCAGGCGCGCGAGCTGGCGGCGAGCCGGGTTCAAAGAATCGTCGCGATCTCGTGCAATCCGGCGAGTTTCGCACGCGACATGAGCCTTCTCGTCGCCGGCGGCTACCGCCTCGATTCCGTCACCCCGATTGACCAATTTCGTTTCTCGCCCCATGTCGAAATCGTCGGCGTGCTGACCCGGCCGGCGAGCGGCATAGCCCGCAAGCGGGGGTCGGCGAAGGGAATTCTGGGATGAGCGACGTTTCGGACCGGGCCGGCCTGCTGCGCGCCCTCGAGCAGATCGTCGGCGCCCGCCACGTGCTGACCGACGAAGAGCTGATCGGCGCCCATCTGGTCGAGCCGCGCGGGCTGTTCCGTGGCCGCGCGCGCGCGCTCGTGCGGCCGGCTTCGACGCGCGAGACCGCGGGCGTCCTCGCCCTCTGCGACCAGCGACGGGTTCCGGTCGTCCCGCAGGGCGGCAATACCGGCCTCGTCGGCGGACAGACGCCCGACGCCAGCGGCGACGAGATCATCGTGTCGCTCCAGCGGATGAACAGGGTGCGCGAGATCGATCTCGACGCCGATGTGATGATCGCCGAGGCGGGCGTCACCCTCGCCGCGGCGCAGGCGGCGGCGGCCGGCAGCGATCGGCTGTTTCCGCTGTCGCTCGCCTCCGAGGGAACCTGCACGATCGGCGGCAATCTGGCCACCAACGCCGGCGGCGTCGCCGTCATCGCCTATGGCAATGCGCGCGATCTGACGACGGGGCTCGAGGTCGCGCTCGCCGACGGGCGGGTCATCAACGGGCTCGGCAAGCTGCGCAAGGACAATACCGGCTACGATCTGAGGAACCTGTTCATCGGCGCCGAAGGCACGCTCGGGATCATTACCGCCGCGGCGCTGAAGCTGTTCGCCAGGCCGCGTTCGATCGCGACCGCCTTCGTCGGGCTCGCCGACCCCGATCGGGCGCTGCGCCTGCTGCAGATCGCGCGCGAGCGCGGCGGCGGCGGCGTGACCAGCTTCGAACTGATGCCGCGCATCGGGCTCGATTTCGTCCTCGCCCACGGCCGCGGCGCGCGCGATCCGCTCGCCGGCGGACACGCCTGGTACGTGCTGGTCGAACTGTCCTCGCCATCGCCGACCGGGCTCGACGAGACGATGGCGTCGATTCTCGGGACGGCGCTCGAAGGCGAGCTGATCGAGGACGCGACGATCGCGGCGACCCACGAACAGCGCGCCGCCCTCTGGCGCCTGCGCGAGGACCTGTCCGACGCGCAGCGCCACGAAGGCGGCTCGATCAAGCACGACGTCAGCGTGCCGATCGGGGCGACGCCGGCGTTTCTGGCGCGCGCGACCCGGGCGGTCGAGGCCCGTTTCCCGGGCGCCCGGGTCGTGGCGTTCGGCCATCTGGGCGACGGCAACATCCATTTCAACGTGTCCCAGCCGGTCGGCGCCGACAAGGCGGCGTTTCTCGCGCAATGGGAGGAGGCCAACGAAATCGTCCATGGCATCGTCGCCGATTTCCGCGGCTCGATCTCGGCCGAACACGGGATCGGCCGGCTGAAGCGGGACTTGCTGGGCCGGACCAAGGATCCGGTCTCGCTCGAGGTCATGCGCGCGCTCAAGGCGACGCTCGACCCGCACGGGATCATGAACCCGGGCAAGGTGCTGTAAGGTGTCCCGCCGGCGCCGCGAACGATCCCGCGCCCTCGGGCGGCGCGCCGCTTCGAGAGCCGCGGCGCCGGGCTTGGCCGTCCTGCTGGCGTTCTGCGCCTGCTGCGGCTCCGCGCGCGCCCAGGCGGCCGGATCCTGCGCGCCGATGGCTTTCGACGACGCCGATTACGTGGTTTGCGCGTTCGACGCGCGCCGGGACGAAATCCGGATCTACTGGAAGGGCGCCAACGGCGCGCCCTATGGCGGGTTCGCCGGCCTCGCGGACGCCCTGAAGGCGCAGGGCCGCGAGCTGCGCTTCGCGATGAACGGGGGCATGTTCGAAGCCGATCTGTCGCCCGTCGGCCTGCTGATCGAGAACGGCGCGCAGCAGCACAAGGCCGACATCCGCGACGGCGACAGCAATTTCCACCTCAAGCCGAACGGCGTGTTCTACCTCGGCGAAGCCGGCGCCGCCGGCGTCGTGGAGACGACCCGCTTCCTAAGCATGGGGCCGACCGCGCGCTATGCGACCCAGTCGGGCCCGATGCTGGTGATCGACGGCCGGATCCATCCCAGGATCAGGCCGACCGGCACCTCGGCCAAGATCCGCGACGGCGTCGGGGTGCGCGAAGGCTCGATCGTCGTCTTCGCCATTTCCGAGGAGCCGGTGACGTTCTACGCCTTCGCGCGCCTGTTCCGTGACGGGCTGAAATGCCCCAATGCGCTGTTTCTCGACGGGTCGGTGTCGAGCCTGTTCGCGCCCGGTCTCAAGCGCGACGACGCGCTCTGGCCGCTGGGGCCGCTCATCGGCGTGTCCGCGAAGGCGCCGCCCTAGGCGGGAAGCCGCGACGGGGATCGGTCCGACGGTTCAGCCGACCTGCCCGCGGTGGCGCAGAAAGGCGTCGGCGAGGACGCAGGCGACCATCGCCTCGCCGACCGGCACGGCGCGGATGCCGACGCAGGGATCGTGGCGGCCCCGGGTCATGATGTCGGTCTCCTGCCCGTCGCGGGTGATCGTCCGGCGCGGCGACAGGATCGACGAGGTCGGCTTGACCGCGAATCGCGCCACGATCGGCTGGCCGGTCGATATGCCGCCGAGCACGCCGCCGGCGTGGTTGGCCAGAAACACCGGCCGGCCGTCGTTTCCCACCCGCATCTCGTCGGCGTTTTCTTCGCCGGAGAGCTCCGCGGCGCCGAAGCCGGCGCCGATCTCGACGCCCTTGACCGCGTTGATGCTCATCAGCGCGGCGGCGATTTCGCTGTCGAGCTTGCCGTAGACCGGCGCGCCCCAGCCGGCCGGGGCGCCCTCGGCGACGATTTCGACCACGGCGCCGATCGAGGAGCCCGCCTTCCTGACTTCGTCGAGATAGGACGCGAAGGCCGCCGCCGCGACCGGATCGGGGCAGAAGAACGGGTTGCGCGAAACCTCGTCCCAGTCCCAGTTGCCGCGCTCGATCCGGCGCCCGCCCATCTGCACGAGCGCGCCGCGGATCGCCACGCCCGGAATGACCTTGCGCGCAATCGCGCCCGCCGCGACCCGCGCCGCCGTCTCGCGCGCCGACGAGCGGCCGCCGCCGCGATAGTCGCGAATCCCGTATTTCGCTTCATAGGTGAAATCGGCGTGGCCGGGGCGATATTTGTCCTTGATGTCGCCGTAGTCCTTGGAGCGCTGGTCGACGTTCTCGATGAACAGGCCGATCGGCGCCCCCGTGGTCACCTGGCGCCCGGTCCGTTCGTCGACCATCACGCCCGACAGGATCTTGGCCTGGTCGGGCTCCTGGCGCTGGGTGGTGAAGCGCGAGGTCCCCGGACGACGCCGGTCGAGATCGGCCTGGATGTCGGCGGCCTCCAGCGGAATCAGCGGCGGACAGCCGTCGACGACGCAGCCGATTCCCGCCCCGTGGCTCTCGCCGAAGGTCGTCACCCGGAAGAGGTGGCCGAAGACGTTGTGCGACATGGCGGGACCGGCGCGAGTGTTTAGGGGCCGCGCCGCGCGGCGTCAAACGGCGAATCGGGCGCCGCAGTTTCGCCCGATTCCGCGGCGCCGGCGAGGCGGGCGCCGGCCGCGGGCGAGGCTTTCGATATGAGAACGGACTCAATGGTTTGCCGCGGCGGAGGGCGCCGTCCGCCGGATTTCGTCAAATCGTTCATCGTCAATTCATCTTGGATTCGCCATAAGCCCGCCAGCCTAAGACGCGTAGAGCCCTCAGGCCGAAACATGGAGAAGACGAAATGATCAGGATTCTTGCGGCGATCGGCCTCGGCTCGGCGCTCATGCTTGCCCCCGCAGTCGCTTTCGCCGACGATGCGGCGGCGCCGAAGGCCGACGCGATGGCCAAGCCGATGATGGTGAAGCATCATCATCATCATCATCACATGATGAAGCCGGTCGTCCACCATCACCACCATCATCACATGATGAAGAAGATGGAAGAGAAGAAGATGGACGAGAAGAAGATGTAAGGCCGAAGCGCCGATACGCCGACCGGGCGGGGCCGCAGACGAGGCGGCCCGGCATTCCTCAAAGCCGCGTAAGTCCGCCAGAGGCGAACGGACGCGGCTTTTTTATGCGCGGCGTCAGCCGATCCAGGAACAGCCGCCCGCTTCGAAAATCAGCGCGCGGCCCTGCCAGATTTCGGCGTCCGCCGCCGCGGCGGGTTCGACCGCCGCGACCAACGCCATCAGGGCGCGCGCGACGCCGCCATGGGCGACCATCAGGACGTCGCCGTCGCGCTCGGCGAGCCAGGGCGCCACGCGCGCGGCCATGTCGGCGTAACTTTCGCCGTGGGGCGGCGCGAAGCCCCATTTGTCGGCGCGCCGCGCCGCGACGCCGGCGGGATCGCCGCGCTTGACCTCGTCCCAGGTCCGCCCTTCCCAGGCGCCGAAACTCAGCTCCATCAGCCGGCCGTCGAGCCGGTAGGGCTCGGCCGGCAGGCCCATGGCGACGCGCGCCAGCGTCATGGTCTGGCGCGTGCGGGCGAGCGGCGAGGCCCAGAACGCGCCGGCGGCGTCGAGCCGCGCCATTTCCGCGCCCATGGCGGCGCCGAGGAACCGCCCGATCGCCTGCGCCTGCTCGCGCCCCTTGCCGTCGAGCGGCACGTCGCGCTGGCCCTGCAGGCGGTTCTCGGCGTTGTAGGCGGTCTGGCCGTGGCGCAGGAAGACGATTCGATGGGGATAGGCCGGCGCCATGGGTGCCTTTCGTCGTCGCGCGGGCTCTGCTCCTACGCATGGACGCTTGAGTCAAGCCGCGCGCCGGGCTAGCCCAAGGCGGGGGCGCACCGCCGGGGGGCGCCCGGGACGGAGGATGGCGGTCATGGCGACGGAACGACGGTTGCGGATCCTGGTGATCGGCGCGAGCGGCACGCTCGGCCGCGCGGTGGTCGCCGAACTCGGCGCGCGCCACGAAATCGTCGCCGCCGGCTCGAAGTCGGGCGACCTGCGGATCGACATCGCCGACCCCGCGAGCCTCATCGCCGGCCTCGCCGCGGCCGGGCCGCTCGACGCGGTCGCCTGCGCGGCCGGATCGGTGAATTTCGCCCCGCTCGACGCGATCGCGCCGGCCGGGATCGCCCAGTCCGTCTACGGCCTCGGCCTCGCCAACAAGCTGATGGGCCAGGTCAACCTGACGCTCGCCGCGCGCGACGTCCTGCGCGAGGGCGGCTCGATCACCCTGATCGGCGGGATTCTCGCCGATCAGCCGATCGTCGAGGGCTCCTCGGCGAGCATGGTCAATGGCGCGCTGGAGGCGTTCACCCGCGCCGCGGCGATCGAACTGCCGCGCGGCCTGCGCATCAATCTGGTGAGCCCGACCGTGTTCGTGGAATCGATGGGCGGCTACGGCCCGTTCTTTCGCGGCTTCGAGCCGGCGCCGGTCGCGCGCGCCGGGCTTGCCTTCAGCCGCAGCGTCGAGGGACGCCAGACCGGACAGATCTACCGGGTCTGACCGATGCGCCTGCTGGCCGGCCTCGTCGCGCTCGCGCTCGCCGCGCTCGTCGTGTTCGCGCTCTGGCCGCAGATCGACGTCGAGGCCGCGCGCGCGTTCTACGGCGAGAGCGGGTTCCTGCGCTCGGCGCCGGCGCGCGCCGGCCGCGCCTTCTTCAGCATCGCGCCCTTCGTCACGCTCGCCGCCCTCGCCGCGCTCTACGCCCTGCGCAAGCTCGGGCTCGGGAGGCTGTGGGCGCCGAGCGGCCGCCAGCTCGGCTTCCTCGTCGCGACCATGGCGATCGGGCCCGGCCTCATCGTCAATCTCGGCCTCAAGGACCACACCCACCGGCCGCGGCCGATCCAGACCCGCGACTTCGGCGGCCCCTTCGCCTTCCGGCCCTGGGACCGGCTCGACGGCCAATGCCCGCGCAACTGCTCCTTCGTGTCGGGGGAGGGGGCGGCGGCGTTCTGGATGGTCGCGCCCGCCAGCCTCGCGCCGCCGCCCTGGCGCGCGCCCGCGATCGCCGCCGCGCTCGGCTTCGGCGTGGCGACGAGCGCCCTGCGGATGGCGTTCGGCGGCCATTATCTCTCGGACGTGGTCCTCGCCGCGCTGCTGACGCTGATCCTCGTCCAGGGCGCGCGGCTGCTGCTGTTTGCGCGCCGCCGCGCGTCCTGACGGGGTTGCGCGCCGCGCGACGCCCCTTATAGTCGCCGCCGTTCCGCCCCGACCAGAGCCCGCAATGTCCCCGCCGAAACCCAAAGTGAAGCGCGTCGTCCTCGCCTATTCCGGCGGCCTTGACACCTCGATCATCCTCAAATGGCTGCAGACGACCTATGGCTGCGAAGTCGTCACCTTCACCGCCGATCTCGGCCAGGGCGAGGAGCTCGAGCCGGCGCGGGCGAAGGCCGAACTGCTCGGCGTCAAGCCGGAAAACATCTACATCGAGGATCTGCGCGAGGAATTCGTCCGCGACTTCGTGTTCCCGATGTTCCGCGCCAACGCCCAATACGAAGGCCTCTACCTGCTCGGCACCTCGATCGCGCGGCCGCTGATCGCCAAGCGGCTCGTCGAGATCGCCCGCGCGACCGGCGCCGACGCGATCGCCCATGGCGCGACCGGCAAGGGCAACGACCAGGTCCGCTTCGAGCTCGCCGCCTATGCGCTGGAGCCCGACATCAAGGTGATCGCGCCCTGGCGCGAATGGGAGTTCGCCTCGCGCAACGCGCTGATCGCCTTCGCCGAGCAGAACCAGATCCCGATCGCCAGGGACAAGCGCGGCGAGGCGCCGTTCTCGACCGACGCCAATCTCCTGCACATTTCCTCCGAGGGCAAGGTGCTCGAGGATCCCGCGCTCGAGGTGCCGGGCTATGTCTATTCGCGCACGCTCGATCCCGAGGCTGCGCCCGACAAGGCGACGATCGTCGAGATCGCCTTCGAGAAGGGCGATCCGGTCGCGATCGACGGCGCGCCGCTGTCGCCCGCAGCTTTGCTCGCCGCGCTCAACAAGCTCGGCCACGACAATGGCGTCGGCCGGCTCGACCTCGTCGAGAACCGCTTCGTCGGCATGAAGTCGCGCGGCATGTACGAGACCCCCGGCGGCACGATCCTGCTGACCGCCCATCGCGGCATCGAATCGATCACGCTCGACCGCGGCGCGGCGCATCTGAAGGACGAGCTGATGCCGAAATACGCCGAGCTCATCTACAACGGCTTCTGGTTCTCGCCCGAGCGCGAGATGCTGCAGGTGCTCATCGACAAGAGCCAGGAATATGTCTCCGGGCGCGTGCGGCTGAAGCTCTACAAGGGCAATGTGATCCTCATCGGCCGCGACAGCCCGCATTCGCTCTACGACCAGGACCTCGTCACCTTCGAGGAAGGCGCCGTCGCCTATGACCACAACGACGCCGGCGGCTTCATCAAGCTCAACGCGCTCAGGCTGCGCACGCTCGCCAAGCGCAAGCGGCGGGCGGCGAAGGGGTGAGGCCTTCTCCGGCGGCGCCGGATACGGTAGCCCGGCGCCAGGCCGCAAGTGCGGGATCCGCGACCCGCGCAGGTTTGGTTAACCATTGCTCCCTATCGTCCCCTGGTTGACGCCAATTGAACCGATCGCGCGGCGATTCGCTGGTCGCGGGCGCTGCGCCCGAGGCCCCCGATCGGTTCGATCCGAAACGACGATTCCATCATCACGGCCTCCTCCGGCGCGGCGCGCCAGCGGGCGCGCGCAGGTATTTTCGCCACCAGAGGGCTTACGCTGATGAAGATCGACAATCTGAAATTGCGGACCAAGACGCTGATTCCGCTCGCGCTCATGGCGCTGGTGGTCCTGGCGATGGTCGGCTTCGGCGCGGCGCAGCTCGCCAGCATCAGCGACAAGGCGAGCCAGATCATCGAGCGCCGGGACTTGGCCTCGACCCAACTGGCTCGCGCCAACCGAAGAATGATGGAGGCTCCCTATTCCGTGTTCGGCGCCTTGGTCTTCGACTCCGACTCCGAAGCCGGGCGCGCCGCCAACGAAGGATTCAAGGTGGCGCGGGATCGCTCGAATGAGATGATCGACAGCGTGATCAAGCTCGTCCCCGACCGGAGCGCCGAACTCGGCAAGATCAAGGATCGCTTCGCCGCGATCATGGATCAGGCCCAGAAGCCGTTCCAGATCGGCCTCGACACGCCTGGACTGGCCGACGGCGGCAAGCTGAAGCCCGCGGATCTCGATCAGATGGCCGAGGGCGCCCGCTTGCTGGCCGATGTCGATACCCAGATGCGCGCGCTGATGGCCGACATCATCAAGATCAACGACGCGATGCTCGTCGAGAACAAACAGGCAGCGGTCGATCTTCGCACCCAGTCGAGCGAGGCGCTGATCACCATGGCCGTGGTGGGGCTGGGCGCGACCCTGTTCGCCGGCGCGATCGCGCTATGGATTTCGTCGGCCAAGATCGCCGGCCCGCTCACCCGGCTGGGGCAGCGGATGGCCGCCCTGGCCAGAGGCGACCTGGCGGTGACGATCGAAGGCCAGCACCGCCGCGACGAGATCGGCGACATGTCGAAGGCGGTGCAGGTGTTCAAGGACAATGCCGTCGAACGCGTGCGGCTGGAAACCGAGGCGAGCGCCAACCGCGCCTCCGCCGACGCCGACCGCGATTTGACGGCGCGCGAGCGCGCGACGGCGACCGAAGAGCAGGCCCAGGCGGTGAGCCGCCTCGGCGACGGCCTCAGAAGCCTCGCCGCCGGCGACCTGACGATCCGCCTCGACGACGGCTTCTCCGCGGCCTACGCGCAGATCAAGAACGACTTCAACGAAGCAATCGACAAGCTCAAGCAAACCATGCTGGCGGTGACGGCGAGCGCGGATGCGATCCAGTCGGGGACGAAGGAAATATCGACCGCCTCCGACGACCTCTCGCGCCGCACCGAACAGCAGGCGGCGAGCCTCGAGGAGACCGCGGCGGCGCTCGATGAAATCACCGCCACGGTGAAGAAATCGGCTGAAGGCGCGAACCATGCGCGCGAAGTGGTCGCCGTCGCCGACGGCGACGCCAGGAAGAGCGCGGTGGTCGTGCGCCAGGCGGTCGAGGCGATGGACGCGATCGCCAAGTCTGCGCAGCAGATCAGCCAGATCATCGGCGTCATCGACGAAATCGCATTCCAGACCAATCTGCTGGC
>JBEKEI010000088.1:0-18873 GCA_050013915.1 Roseiarcus sp. | reverse complement strand
GGGTCAATGTTCGCGGAGCGTCTCTTGGCGCGCAGCGACCGGCGGAGGCGGCTCGACATTGAGGCGCGGGGCCGGCCCTGGCCGCGCGGACGCCGGCTCGGCGCGTCGCACGACGGATCCGTCGGTCGGCCCATCGGACTCCGCTCAGCGGCGCAGCACCGGCTGGACGGCGCGCGCCTGCCAGCCGGCGCGCTCCAGTTCGGGCGTCGGATGGTCGTCCTCGGGCCAGCCGACGCAGAGATAGGCGATCAGCGACCAGGCGGCGGGGACTTCGAGCGCCGTCGCGACCGCCTCGGGATCGAGGATCGACACCCAGCCCGCGCCGAGCCCGTGCATGCGCGCGGCGAGCCAGAACGTGTGCAGCGCGCAGACCGCCGAATAGCGGCGCATCTGCGGCATCGTGCGCACGCCCAGGCCATGGCCCTGGACGGTCGCCTCGTCGCAGAAGACGGCGAATTGCACGGGCGCCTCGCGCAGGCCGGCGAGCTTGAGCCGGGCGTAGGCCTGCGCCCGGTCGCCGTCATAGGCGGCGAGCGCGTCGCCGTTGGCCGCCTCGAAATTGGCCGCGATCGCCGCCCGGCGCGCGCCATCGTCGACCCGCACCCAGCGCGTCGGCTGGCAATTGCCGACCGAGGGGGCGAGCGCGGCGAGATCGAGCAGGTCGGCCAGCAGCGGCTCCGGGACGGCGTCGCGGCGGAATCGCCGGACGTCGCGCCGCCAGGCGACGAGATCGACGAAGCGCCCGCAAAACGCCGCGTCGAAGACGGGTCGGTCCTCGATGCGGGATTGGGGGGTGATCGGCATGGGCGTCTCCGGCGGGCGCGTCGGCAGCGAGGCAATCCCCTCATACTCCCCAAACCGCGAAAGCCGCAAAGCCTCGTTCGGCGCGCCGCGCGGCCCCGGTCCGGCCCCGGCCGGCCGGTCGCCGCGCCTTCCCCTGGCCCCGGCGGCGGGATAAGGGACACCCACGCATCCCTGCCCAACCCTCCGGGACCCATGACCGCCCCCGACCCCGTCGCCCGCCGGCGCACCTTCGCCATCATCTCGCATCCCGACGCCGGCAAGACGACGCTGACCGAGAAAATCCTGCTGTTCGGCGGCGCCATCCAGCTCGCCGGGGAAGTGCGCGCCAAGGCCAATCGCCGCCAGACCCGCTCGGACTGGATGGGCATCGAGCGCGAGCGCGGCATTTCGGTCGTCACCTCGGTGATGACCTTCGAATATGCCGGCTGCGTCTTCAACCTGCTCGACACGCCCGGCCACGAGGATTTCTCCGAGGACACCTATCGCACCCTGACCGCGGTCGATTCGGCGGTCATGGTGATCGACGCGGCCAAGGGCATCGAGGCGCGCACGCGCAAATTGTTCGAGGTCTGCCGCCTGCGCGACATCCCGATCGTCACCTTCGTCAACAAGATGGATCGCGAGACGCGCGATCCCTTCGACCTGCTCGACGAGATCGAGAAGACGCTGGCGCTCGACACCGCGCCGCTGACCTGGACGATCGGGCGCGGCCGCGCCCTCGCCGGCGCCTATGACCTGCGCCGCCGGACCCTGCGCGCGGTGGCCAAGGGCAGCCCGGAAATCCCGGTCGCCGGGCCCGACGATCCCGCGGTCGCCGCGCTATTGCCCGAACACGAACGCGCCGCGGCGATCGAGGAGCTGACGCTGGCGGTCGAAGGCTGCCGGCCGTTCGACGTCAAGGCGTTCCTCGAGGGCCATCTGACCCCGGTCCTGTTCGGCAGCGCGCTGCGCGATTTCGGCGTGCGCGACCTCATCGACGCGCTGGCGGAATTCGCCCCGCCGCCGCGCGCCCAGGCCGCCGCCGGGCGCATCGTCGCCGCGGACGAGCCGCGGATGACCGGCTTCGTGTTCAAGATCCAGGCCAACATGGACCCCAACCATCGCGACCGCATCGCCTTCATGCGGGTCTGCTCGGGCCGGCTGGCGCGCGGCATGCGCGCCAAGCTGGTGCGCACGGGAAAGTCGATCACGCTGTCGGCGCCGCAGTTCTTCTTCGCCCAGGATCGCTCGCTCGCCGAGGAAGCCTATGCCGGCGACGTCGTCGGGATCCCCAACCATGGCCTGTTGCGCATCGGCGACACGCTCAGCGAGGGCGAGGACATCGTGTTCCGCGGCGTGCCGAGCTTCGCGCCGGAAATCCTGCGCCGGGTCAAGCTCGCCGACGCGATGAAGGCCAAGAAGCTGCGCGACGCGCTCCAGCAGATGGCCGAGGAGGGCGTGGTCCAGGTGTTCCTGCCGCACGACGGGTCGAGCGCGATCGTCGGCGTCGTCGGCGCGCTGCAGCTCGACGTGCTGACCGAGCGGCTCGACGCCGAATACGGCCTGCCGGTCTCGTTCGAGCAGAGCCGGTTCGAAATCTGCCGCTGGGTCAGCGCGGCCGAGCGCGTCGACCTCGAGAGATTCGTCGCCGCCTATCCCTCCTCGATGGCCGCCGATCTCGACGGCGCCCCGGTGTTCATGGCGAGCTCGGCGTTCAACCTGCGCTACGAACAGGAGCGCTGGCCGGCGATCGCGTTCGCCGACATCAAGGATTACCAGAAGCCCCGGGAGAACTGAGCCGTTCGGCGCCGCCTTGCAAAAGGCGGGCCGCTCCGAAGCGAGGGGGCGCCCGGAGCGGCCCTGGGCCGCGACCGGCTGGGGGGCTGAAAAAGTCGCGGTTGACGGCGAGATAACCAGCGCTTCGCGGCGCGAGTAAGGAGAAATCTGGCCGCCGATTCGTCATTTCGCGCGCGCTTTTGCGATGCCCGCCCGCGGCGCGGCGGGGCGCCGATCGGCTGCCTCCGGCGCCGCCGGGTCTGGCGAACCGGGCTTGACCAAATGTTTACCGCAAATCCCTATCCTCCGGGCGCCCGCGGCCCGGGCGCCCGCGGCCCGGGCGCCGCGGGTCGCGCCTTCGCTTCGACAGCCCGCCGTCCCGCCCCGCGCCGCCGATCTGGAGCCCCGCGTGCCGCTCGAAATCGCCGGATCGAACAGATCGCGCCCGATCAGGGCTCGCTCGACGCCGCGCGCAAGCTTCTGAAGCCGGCGCAATGGCCGAGCCTCGGCCATGATGCGGAGGGCTATCTCTGGGGCGAGTGCCAGGGGTCGGGCGCGACGCCCTATCGGGTCATCGCCGGCGAGGCCGACCTCGCCAGCAAATGCACCTGTCCGAGCCGCAAGTTTCCCTGCAAGCACGCGCTGGCGCTGATGTGGATCGGCGCCGAGGGCGGCGCGGGGTTCGCGCCCGGCGTCCGGCCGCAATGGGTCGAGGACTGGATCGGCCGCCGACGCGGGTCCGGCCGAGACAAGGCGAACCCGGCGGCTGCCGGAGCCGCGCCGCGCGCATTCGTCGCGCCGGCCGGGGAGGCCGTCGAGGCGGCGCGCGATCCCGACGCGGAGGCGCGCGCCCAGGCGCAGCGCGAGCGCCTGCAGGCGGCGCGCGAGGAATCCATCCGCGACGGCCTCGACGAACTCGACCAATGGATCGCCGACCAGCTCGAGCGCGGTCTGGCCGCCTTTCCCGGCGATGCCGTCGCCCGCTGCCGGACGCTCGCCCGGCGGCTCGTCGACGCCAAGGCGGGCGGCCTCGCCAATCGCGTCGACGAGATCCCGCAGGTCCTGTTCGGCCTGCCCGACGCGGAGCGGGGCGATTATCTCATCCAGGCCTTCGGCCGCCTGCATCTCGCCGCCGAGGCCTATCGCCGGCAGGACGCGCTGCCCGCCCTGCTGAAGGCCGACGTCCGCCAGTTCGTCGGCTGGAGCCCGACCCGTGAGCAATTGCTTGCGGACGCGCAGGCGCCGCGCGCGCGCGGGCGATGGATGGCGCTCGCCTGCGTCAACGAAGCGCAGCCTGACAAACTGCGGCGCCTGGAGACCTGGCTGGCGCGCCTCGACGGCGACGCCGGGCCCGAATTCGCCGTGCTGATCGATTTTACGCCGATCTCGGGCGGCGTGGCGGCGAGCCCCTATGCGCCGGGCGACGTCATCGACGCGGAGCTCGTGTTTCATCCCGCGCCTGCGCCGCTGCGCGCGGCGGTCGCGCGCCAGAACGGCGCGGCGGCGGTCGGGGCGCGCTGGCCTTCGCCCGCGCGCGATCTCGGCGCCGCCCTCGCGCGCTACGACGAGGCGCTCGCGGCGCGGCCGCTGATCGGCGCCTGGCCGCTGGCGATTCGCAACGCGAGCCTGCGTCGGACCGACGACGGCTTCTGGATCTGCGACGCCGGCGGCGGCGCCGGCCTGCCGGTGCTCGGCGACGACGCGGCGCCGCTCGCCGACGTCGAGCCGTTCGACGCCTTCGGCCTATGGGACGGGCGCGGCTTCGCGCTCAGGTTCGCGGAGACGCAGATCGGGCGCTGGACATGCCGGTAGCCGGCGCCTCCGGCGCGGCGGAGGAGGCGGAGGCGTTCGCCCGGCTGCGGCGCGCGTTCATCGCCGGCCTCGCGCGCACGTCCCCTCCGCTCGACCTGGCGTTCGGCGGCCGCCTCGATCCCGCCGGTCCCGGCGCACCGCTGAAAGCGCTCGCGCTCGCTGGCCAGCGCCTGCGGTTTCGGCGGCCGGCGGCGGTCTTCGCGCCGATGGCGCGGGCGGCCCCGTCGCGCGACGGCCGCGCGATCGTCCCCGACGCCGCGCGCCGCCCGCTGGAGGCCCTGCTTTCGGGCAGGGACGGCGCCGCGACCGATCTGGCGGCGATGGCGGTCGCCGACGCGCTCGACCGCGCGCGGCTGCGGCTGCATCCCTTCGATCTCGCGCGGCTCGAAGCCTTCGTGACCCATCACGCCGACCGGCTCGGCGTCGAGGCGCAGGCCTTCGTCGACGACAAAGCCGGGCGGAAGCATGCCGGCGCGGTCTGGTTCGAGGCGGATGCGATCGATGCGACCAACTGGCGCGAGGCGCGCCGCGCGCACCGGCTGGCGTTCTTCCAGAAGCTGCGCCGCGCCGATCCCGCCGGCGCGCGCGAGCTGTTGCAGCGCGACCTGGCGGCGTTCGGCGCCGACGTTCGCGCGCCGCTTCTGCACGCGCTCCACGCGGGGCTCGGACCCGACGATCGACCGTTTCTCGAATCGCTCGCGGGCGACCGCGCGCCGGGCGTGCGCGCGACGGCGAAGGCGATGCTGGCGCGGCTGCCGGGCGCGCCGGAATACGAGGCCCGGCTGGCCGACATCCTCTCGCGGTTCAAGATCTCCGCCGCGGCCGCGCCGGGCGGGCGCGCGTGGATCCGGCTCGAGGCGCCCGCCAATGTCGCAGGTCCTGCGCGGACGGCATGGGCGATGGACGAACTCCAGGGCGTCGGTCTGCTGCGCCTCGCGGCGGCGCTGGGCGCGAGCCCCGACGCCCTGGTCGCGGCGGCCGAGGGCGACGCGCCGCTGCTGGCGACCCTCGCCCTGCTCGCCAGCGAGGATATGGCGTTCGAGGCGCTCGCGGCGATCACGGGATCGCGCGCCGCGGACGCCTGTTTCGCCATCCTCGCGCGGGCGGACGCGCTGCCGCAGATATTCGGCGAGCGCGTCAACGCGATCGCCTGGACGCGCGCGGCGATCCAGCCGTCGCTGTGGCGCGAGACGCCACCCGCTGCCGCGCTGGCGCAGCTCTACGCGGCGCTGCGCGGCCCCCTGCCGGAAGCCGTCGGCGCCGCGCTGCTCGACGCGCCGTGCTGGCGCGCCGGGCTCGCCGGCGAAGCGGGCGCCATCGCGTCGCCATCGTCCGAAACGCTGGCGGCGGCGGCGGCGCTGACGCCTGCGCCCTGCCGCCCCGCACTCGCCCGGCAGCTCGCCCAAGCGGTCGACGGGCGCGCGCGCCGCGCGCAGCGGCTGCTCGAAATCCTCGCGCTGCTCGAACCCGGCCAACCCGAAAGCGACCCATGACCCAGACCAACCTGCGCCTCGCGGCCGAGATCGTCTTCGCGCACGAACTGGCGGCGCTCGCCCTGGGCGACGACCGGCCGCGGCCCGCCAACTGGAAACTCTCGCCACAGGCGGTCGTCACCTACCTCATGGGCGGCGCGGCGCCCGACGGCGCGGCGATCACGGCCAAATATGTCGGCAATCGCCGGATCATCGAAACCGCCGTCGCGACGCTCGCCACCGACCGCGCGCTGCTGCTGCTCGGCGTGCCCGGCACGGCCAAGTCGATGGTCTCTGAGCATCTGGCGGCGGCGATTTCCGGCTCCTCGCGCCGCCTCGTCCAGTGCACGGCGGGGACCGACGAGAACCAGATCCGCTACGGCTGGAACTATGCGCTGCTGCTCGCCAAGGGGCCATCGCGCGAGGCGATCGTGCCGACGCCGGTCATGCGCGCCATGGAGGAAGGCGCGATCGTCCGGCTCGAGGAAATGACCCGCATGGGCTCGGAGGTGCAGGATGCGCTGATCGCCATCCTCTCGGAAAAGACGATGCCGATCCCCGAACTCGACGAGGCCATCGACGCCGCGCGCGGCTTCAACGTCATCGCCACCGCCAACAACCGCGACAAGGGCGTCAACGAACTCTCCTCGGCGCTGAAGCGCCGATTCAACGTCGTCGTCCTGCCCCTGCCGGCGACGCTGGAGGAGGAAATCGGCATCGTCGTCAAGCGGGTCGGCGAAATCGGCGTGAGCCTGCAACTGCCGCCGATCGCGCCCGCCGACAAGGAAATCGCCCGCATCGTCACGCTGTTCCGCGAATTGCGCGACGGGCAGACGCTGAACGGCAAGCTGAAACTCAAATCGGTGAGCGGGACGCTGTCGACCGCCGAGGCCATTTCGGTCGGCGTCAGCGCCTGGGCGGAGGCCGGGCACTTCGGCTCCGGCGCGATCGACGCGGCCTCGCTCGCCGGCAATGTCGTCGGCGCCGTCATGAAAGACCCGGTCCAGGACCGGATCGCGCTGCAGGAATATCTCGAGAACGCGATGCGCCCGCGGGCCGACTGGGCCGATCTCTATGCTGCGATCCGCGACGTGATCTGAAGCGATGGACGCGCGCGCGCATCTGTTCGGCATCCGTCATCACGGACCGGGCTCGGCGGCGAGCCTGATCGCCGCGCTCGACGCGCTCGACCCCGCGATTGTGCTGATCGAGGGCCCCGCCGAATGCGAGGCGATCGCGATCCACGCGGGCGCCCCCGGCATGCGACCGCCGGTCGCGATGCTGCTCTACGCGCGCGACGCCCCCGAGCTCGCGAGCTTCTTCCCGCTCGCCGTCTATTCCCCGGAATGGCAGGCGATGCGCTGGGCGCTCGCGCGGGGCCGGCCGCTGCGCTTCATCGACCTGCCGGCGGAGATCAGCTTGGCGCTGCGTCGCGCGGAACGCGAAGCGGCGAGCGCGTCCGGGTGCGGTCCGCCCGGGGACGGGGACGACGGCGCCGGCGCGCAGGATGGCGACGGACTGACCGGCGACCCGCTCGACCGGCTTGCGAGCCTCGCCGGCCATTCCGACGGCGAATCCTGGTGGAACGCGCTGGTCGAGGCGCGCGGCGCGGCCGCGCCGGTGTTCGCCGCCATCGAATCCGCGATGACTGCGCTGCGCGCGGCGGTCGAGGGCGAACGGCCCGCGACGCTCCATGAGCGCAGGCGCGAAGCGCAGATGCGCCTCGGCATCCGCGACGCGCTGAAGCAGACCGACGGCGCGCTCGCCGTCGTCGTCGGCGCCTGGCACGTCCCGGCGCTGCGCGCCGGGGCGGCGCAGGCCGAGGATCGCGCGCTGCTGAAGGGCCTGCCGCGGCTCGAGGTCGCGGCGACCTGGGCGCCGTCGACGCAGCCGAGGCTCGCGGCGGCCTCCGGCTACGGCGCCGGGGTGACCGCGCCGGGCTGGTACGAGCATCTCTGGGGCCTCTACCGCGGCGATGCGCGCGCCGCCGACGCGCGCGCCGCCGCCTTCGCCGCGGCATGGCAGGCCAAAGTCGCGAACCTGCTGCGCGGGGAGGGACGTTCGGCGCCGCCGGCCTCCGTCATCGAGGCGTCGCGACTCGCCATTGCGCTGGCGAGCGTGCGCGGCTGCGCGATGCCTGGGCCCGACGAAATGCGCGACGCGAGCCTCGCCGCCCTGTGCGAGGGCGACGAAGTCGCATTCCGCCTCGTCGAGACCCGACTCATGATCGGCGACGGCGTCGGGGAGCTCGACGAGAGCGCGCCACAGACGCCGCTCGCCGCCGATCTCGCGCGCTGGCAGAAGCGAGTGCGCCTGAAGCCCGAGGCGCTGGAATCGGAAGCCGCGCTCGATCTGCGCAGCGAAGCGGGCCTCGCCAAATCGACGCTGCTGCACCGGCTCCTGTTGATCGACGTCCCGTGGGGCCGCCTCAGTCACGCGAGCTCCGGGCGCGGCACGTTCCGGGAAATCTGGACGCTCGTCTGGCTGCCGGAATTCTCGGTGCGGCTCGCCGAGGCGCTCGTCCACGGCGTCACCGTCGAACGGGCTGCGGCGGGCGCGGCGCGGGCGCAGGCGGCGCGCGCGCCGGCCGTCGGCGCGCTCGCCGCGCTCGTGAAGACATGCCTGCTCGCCGATCTCCCGGACGCGGCCGATTATTGTATCGCTCGCCTTCAGGCAGCCGCGGTCGAGGCAGCCGACATCGTCGCGCTGATGGAGGCCGCCCCGCCGCTGGTTTCTATCCTGCGCTACGGGGCGGCGCGGGCGCTGCCGGAAGCCGGGCTGCGCGGGCTGGTGCGCGCGCTGGCGGGCGAGATCGCCGCCGGCGCGCGGCTCGCCGCGCATGGCCTCGACGACGCCGCCGCGGCGCGGATGGCGCGCGCGCTCGCAGGCCATGACGAGGCAGTCGGGCTGTTCGAGGACGCGGCCGTCCTGGAAGCCTGGACCGCCGCACTGGGGGCGCTGGCGGCCGATTCCGCCGTCGCGCCGCTGGCGCGCGGCCTGGCGCTGCGCCGGCTCTACGACCGCGGTTCGCTCGGCGCGGAAACGCTCGCCGTCACCTTCGCGCGCGCGCTCTCGTCGGGCGAGGCGCCCGCGGTCTCCGGGCGCTGGCTCGAAGGATTTCTCGGCGCCGATGCGGAAGTGCTGCTGCAGGACGATGTCCTGCAGCGGCTCGTCGACGGCTGGATCACCGGTCTTGCGGATTCGCAATTCGTCGAATCGCTGCCGCTGCTGCGCCGCGCTTTCGCGCGGTTCGGCGCGCCCCAGCGCCAGCGCCTGCTCGAACGGGTTCTCGCCGGCGCCGGCGTCGCGGCGCGCCGGTGGGCGCCCGCGACCGAGGATCAGGCGCCCGGCTTCGCCGCCGCGCTGCCGCTGCTGCTGACGATGCTCGGACTGCCCGACGCGCCGGGCGCGCCGGAGGCGGCATGAGCGACGGCGCCGAAACGGACGAACGCCGGCGCCGCTGGCGTCTCGCGCTCGGCGGCGAGGACGACGACGGTCTGTCGGAGCGCGACCGCCGGCTCGATCTCGCGCTGACGATGCTCTACGCGCCGGCGCCGGAAAAGAACAAGCGCGGCGGACTCGGGGCCTCGGCGCCGAAGGTCGCGCGCTGGCTTGGCGAGATCAGGGAGTTCTTCCCGACGCCGGTCGTCCAGGTCATCCAGCGCGACGCCTTCGACCGGCTCGACCTCAAGGCGTTGCTGCTGGAGCCGGAATTTCTCGAGACCTTCGCGGCCGACGTCCATCTCGTGGCCGATCTCGTCAGCCTGCGCGCCGCAATTCCCGAACGGGCCAAGGCCTCCGCGCGCGTGGTCGTGGCGAAAGTCGTCGCGGATCTCATGGAGAAACTCGGCCGTCGCGCGGCCGCGACCATTCGCGGCGCGGTCGAGCGCTCTCGTCGGACCCGCCGTCCCCGCCCTCGCGACATCGACTGGCCGCGCACCGTCGGCGCAAACCTTCGCCACTGGCAGCCGGCCTACCGGACCGTCGTGCCCGAGACGCTGATCGGCCGCGCCCGCCGGCGCAGGGCGCGCGCCGATCTCGACCGCGTCATCCTTTGCGTCGACCAGTCCGGCTCGATGGCGACCTCGGTCGTCTACGCCTCGATCTTCGCCGCGGTCATGGCGTCGCTGCCGGCGATCGACACCAGGCTCGTGTGCTTCGACACCGTCGTCCTCGACCTCAGCGACGAACTCGCCGATCCCGTCGACGTCCTGTTCGGCGTTCAGCTCGGCGGCGGCACCGACATCAACCGCGCGCTCGCCTATTGCGAGAGCCTGATCGAACGGCCGACGAAGACGCATCTCGTGCTTGTGACCGATCTCTTCGAGGGCGGCAACGCCGCCGAAATGCTCGCGCGCGCTGCGGCGCTGGTCGCCAGCGGCGTAAGCCTGATCGTGCTCCTCGCGCTCTCCGACCAGGGCCGGCCCGGCTATCACGCCGATCACGCCCGGGCGTTCGCCGCGCTCGGCTGCCCGGTCTTCGCCTGCACGCCCGACGCCTTCCCCGACCTGATGGCGACCGCGCTCGCGCGCCGCGACGTCGGCGAATGGGCGAGCGGATGCGACATTGCGCTGGTGCGCGGGGGCTGAGGCCGGCCGCCAGCGGCCCGCCCCGCCCGGGTCTGCGACCGCCTCGTCGAGGCCGCGAGCCGCGCGTCTTCGGAGACGACCGACGAGCGCTTCGACCGCATCGCCGCGGCCGACGCGCTCCGAGCGCGCGACGGCTTTTGCAACGCGGCTTCGATGTGGTCTAGTCGCAGCCGCCCGGAGCGCTTCGGGACGCCGAGGCCGGGGGGATGTCGATGCTTGCGCTGCTGCCGTTCTATTTTGCGCTGGGAGGATTGCTGTATTTCGGCTCGTCGCGATGGGCGCCGGCGGACCATTCGTTCCAGCGCGTGGCGCGATTCGCCGGCGGCCTGCTGATCAGCCTGGTAGTACTGCGGCTGTTCGGCTTTCTGGCGAGCTCGGGCGAATTCGCGTTCGCGGTTCCGGCGATCGTCATCGGCGCGATGGGCGCGGCGACCTTCGCGGACAGCCGGCGACGAAGGCCGATGGTCCCCAATTCGCGCGATCGCGCCTTGTTCGTCGCGGCCGCCGCGCTGCTCCAGATTCTCGTCGCGTTGGATTTCGAATACCGACTGTTTCACAATCTCACCAAGTTCAGCGCGGCCAGCGTAAGCGTCGAATTCGGGCAGGGAACGAAATCGCAGGAGGGTACGCCGCTCGGCAACGCCTATCCGAGCCAGCAGTCCGGCGTCGTCGCCGCCTTCAGGCGCACTCAGGGCATCCTCTACGCGACCCGCCAGCTCGCGCTGTTCGGCGATCTCATGAAGCAGGACCGGACCTTCGCCGAAATGTCCTCCGGCTTCGCCCAGTCCGACGATCAATCCGCCGACCTCCCGACAGACGAGCTCCAGCAATTCGCCTGTCGCGATCTCTTCGAGACGGCCAGGAAGTTGCTCGTCGTTCAGAAGTCCTACAAGAGCGAATTTCCCACGCTCGGGATCCTACCGAGCGTCTCGCTCAAGCTGAGGCAGCTCTATGAAATGGACTATAGGGTGATGTCGTCCACAACCGGTTCGAATTCGCCCGATGCCGTCGTCCTCGTCACAAATCGTAATGATTTGTTGGATCGAATCCACGGCGATTACGACGACCTCAAGAAGGCTGTATCGGACATATATGAGCTCATGAGCCCGAAGCAGAGAGATGACTCATCGCTCGATCTTTCGCATGATTATTGCGAAACGCTTCTACCCGGCTTCGCGCGGTTTCCAATCGTCCGCGTCACGACCGACGTCGACAACACGAGGAGCGTCTATCTCGGCTATCTCGCCGCGCTTGCCGCCTTCGCCGAATTCGTCGATGGAAACCGCGAGAGCGCGATTCAGCTGTTGGACGATCGTGTGAGCAGGGAAATTTCGTCCATCGACGCATTGTCGAAAGGGGGAGCCTATCCGTCGGCCGCGACCGACCGGTTCGAAATCGCCCAGAAGGAAGCGCTCGTGCTCCGGCTGATCCGCTGGGAGGCCAATCTCATCAAATTCGCCTCCTCGCCGCAGGACGCGCTCGATACCTTCGCCGCCAAGCAACGCTATCGCGACTATGTCGACATCGTCACCCGGGCGCTCAGATTTCGCGACAAGGACGGCGCCATCGCGAGGCGGATCGTCGACCCCAAAGCCGCCTGCCCGGTCGATGCGCTCGGCGATCTCGCGACGCTGCACGAAAAGATCACGCCCGCGATGCAACGGAAAATCTATTTCACGCTGCTTTATTACAAGTTCACCTATCACAACAACCTGATCTCGGTCGCCGGCGCGAACCGGCAGGTCGCCGTCGACGACGACCGCGTCGACCTGAAGCTGGTCGCCGACCTCGACCAGTGGGCCGACGAGCTCCCGAACGTCGATCTGTCCTGCCTGAAGGACGCGGCCGGCGTGAAGGTCGACGCCACCGCGCGGTCGTTCTTCTGGGAAAGCATCGGGAGCTATCGCGAATCGAAGGGAAGGAATTTCTTCCTTCCGGACTCGAGGGGGCCGGTGGGCGAAAACTGCCGGGCGATAGCGGCGTATCGCCGCGCGAAATCGGCTTATGAAGATACGCCCGTCGAGGACGGGTCGACCGAGCTCGAGGCGGCCCTCTCGCACCAGGACGACGCCAATTACCGGCAGCGGCTCAATGACAAGATTTGCGCAATCAAAGGCTGGATGAAGCAGGTCTATGCGGAGGGCGAGCTGGACAGGGAGCCCGCCTGCGCGGAGGCGCTCGCCGCGGACGTTTGCCCCGGCGCGCCCTGAGCGGATCGCGATCGGCTAGTCGCCGCCGCCGATGTAGCGGGCGACCGCTTCGCCCGCGAGCAGGATCGCGCCGAGCCAGGCGACGGCCGCCGCGATGATCAGATTGCGCATTTCGAGCCTCCTGCCGCTGCGAATTTCCCGGGGCCTATATAGCACCTGCCCGCGCCGGCCGCCATCGCCGCGGCCGCCGGCGAGCATCCCGTAATCGCCTTGCGCCCATCCACCCGCGGCAGAGGAGGGCCAGGAGCGCACGCGATGACCACAGTCGGCAACGGACAGACTCTGGACGTCGGCAACGGGCAGGTCAGCGCCGGCGTCATGGTGGTCACCGGCGGCTACCTCGAGGTGCTTTCGGGCGGCGAGATTACCGGCACGATCCTCAGCGGAGGCGAGGTGGAGGTCGATTCGGGCGGCGTCGCGATCGGCACGTTTCTCGGCAACTACGGCAATCAATTCGTCGAGCTCGGCGCCGTCGCCAGCGCCGCCATCGTGGGAGCGACCGGAGTCGAGTTCGTCAACGGCGGCGCCGACATCGCCGCAACGATCGACAGCGGCGGCGTCGAATTTGTCGCGGCCGGCCTTGCGAGCGCGACGACCGTCGACGGCGGCGGCGTTCTCTATGTGGAATCGGGCGGTTCGGCGCGCGGCGCTCAGGTCGAGGGCGGCGCCGGCTGGGGCGAGGAATATGTGTTCTCCGGCGCCGTCGACACCAGCGGCACGGTCGGCAGCGGCGCCTATGAGGAGGTGTTCGGGCTCGGGGTCAGCGCGACCGTCGACAGCGGCGGCTATTTCTATGTCGGCGTCGGCGGCCTCGCGAGCGCCACCACCGTCAGCGGCGGCGGATTCTTCGACGCGCTGTCGGGCGGCGCGGCGAGCGGGGTGACGATCGACGGGGGCGCGCAGGGCTGGATCAGCGGGACGGTCAGCGGCCTCACGGTCGAGGCCGGAGGCTCAGCTTACGTTTTTTCCGGAGGCGCGGCGAGCGCGGTCACCGTCGGCGGTCCGACCAATGCGTTTTCCTACATGGAAATCAATTCCGGCGGCGCGATCAGCGGGCTGACCCTCAGCGGCGGGCAGGCCTATTTCTGGTCGGGCGCCTCGGTGACCACGACCGTCATCGACAGCGGCGGCTATGAACAGCTCGAAGGCGCCGGGAACGGCACGGTGGTCAGCAGCGGCGGCCAGTTCGGCGTCATGTCGGGCGGGGCGGCGAGCGGCGCGATCCTGCTGAGCGGCGCCTACGAATGGCTCAATTCCGGCGGCGTCGACGTCGGGACTCTCATCCACTCCGGCGCGGCGCAGAATATTTACGGAGGAACCGCGAGCGGCGCGATCATCAGCGGCGGCGAGGCCGTCCAGGGCGGCGGCCTCGCCGTCGGCGCGACCGTTGACAAGGGCGCCCAGCAGAACATCGAAGGGGGAACCGCGAGCGGAACGACGGTCGCCAGCGGCGGCCTCGAATGGGTCTCGACGAGCGGCCTCGCGATCGGCGGCCTCGTCGAGAGCGGGGGTGAACTCTGGCTCACCGGAGGCGCTGCGAGCGGCGTGGCGATCGGCAGCGGCGGTTTGGCGGTCATCGACTCCGGCGGTTCGGCGAGCGGCACAATCCTCAGCGGCGGGGGAATCGAAAACGACTCCGGCGTCGAGAGCGGCGCGACGATCAGCTCCGGCGGCACGCAATACATTTTCTCGGGCGCAGTGGATTCCGGCTCGACCATCCTCGCCGGCGGGATGCAGCAGGTGCTGGTCGGGGCGATCGAAAGCGGCGGCCTGGTCGACGGCGGCCAGCAGATCGTCTGGGGCGTGACCAGGGGGGCGACGATCCTCGCCGGCGACGACACCGTCAACTCGGGCGGCGTCGCGAGCGGCGCCACGGTCAGCGGCGGCAACGAATATGTCGACTACGGCGGCCGCGCGGTCGGCACGATGGTCGATGGCGGCGCCCAGGTCGATTCCGGAACGGCTCTGGGCACTGTCGTCAACGGCGGCGCGAACCAATATGTAGCGGCGCTGGCGACCGCCAGCGGCACGCTCGTCGCCAACGGCTACGAATTCGTAGTGGGCTCGGCGATCGGCACGACCGACGCCGCCGCCGGCGATGACTTTGTGTTCGCCGGCGCGGTCGCGGTCGCCACCACCGTCAGCGGCGGCCTCGAGGTGCTCGAGGCCGGCGGGACGGCGAGCGGAACCATCGTCGACGGCGGCAAGCAGCTCGTCTACGGCGCGGCCGTCGATACGACCGTCAACAGCGCCGGGACCCTGACGGTGAGCTCGGGGACGACGACCGGCGCCCTCGTCGTCAGCGGCGTCGTCAAGGTCTATGCGACCGAGATCGGCACGACCGATGACGCCGGCGGCAAGGACTATATCTATTCCGGCGGCGTTTCGAGCGATTCGGTCATCAGCGGCGGCGACGAATATGTCGAGAGCGGCGGCAAGGCGATCGCGACCACTGTCTCCGGCGGCTACGAAATCGTCGCGTCGGGCGGCGCGGCGGGCGTCGTCTACCTCGACGGCGGCGATTTCGTCGTCTCCGCCGGCGCGACGGCGCAGTACGTCCTCGCGAGCGGCGGGGCCGCCATCATCCTCGGCGCCGCCGCGGGCGTGCTCGTCTCCGGCGGCGGCGACGTCTACATCTCGGCCGGCGGGACCGTGTTCACCACGCTCGTCGAGGGCGGCGGCAACGAGATCGTCGAGATCGGCGGCGCCGCGAGCGGGGCCAACGTCAGCGGCGCGAACGCCGAACAGACGGTCTATGGTTTTGCGAGCGGCGCGATACTCATGAGCGGCGGCGAGCAACTGGTCGACAGCGGCGGGTCGGCGAGCGCGACGACCGTCGCCAGCGGCGGCTATCTCTTCGTCCAATCGGGCGGCCTCGCGGCCGGCGCGATCATCAGCGGCGGCAGGTTCGAACTCGCCAGCGGCGGCGCGACGGGGACCGCCCCGGTGACGTTCGAGACCAGCGCCGGCGGAACCCTGCGGCTCGACGATTCCGTCCATTTCGGCGGCCTGATCGCCGGCTTCGGCAAGCCCGAATATCTCGATCTCGCCGACATTGCATTCGGCGCCGGCACGCATCTGACCTTCACCGAGGCCGCCAGCCATGCCAGCGGCACGCTGAGCGTCACCGACGGCGTCCATACCGCCAACCTGACGCTGCTCGGCCAGTATGTCACCGCGCAGTTCACCTCGGCGAGCGACGGCCATGGCGGGACGCAGATCGGCGATCCGCCGGTCATGGCGATCGACGAGCGGGGGCCATCCCCTGAGATCGCGACGCCCCTGTCGTGAGCGCGCTCGCACTCGCTTGCCGCCCCTGGACCGCTTCGGGCGCGGGCTCGCCATCCCGCGCCGGTCCCCTGAGGCCTACTTCGGCTGCACGCCATTCGCGCCGTCCGGCGATTCCGGCGGGCGGATCAGCGCCATCGTTCCCGTCGCAGGCGGGCGCCTCTGCATCTTCGGATCAAGGCGACCCGCGGGGCGGATCACGCCGCTGTCGGCGTCCAGCTCGTCGCTGAGGCTTCCCTTCAGCCGGGACGGGTCGGGGGGATTTCAGCCCCCGGTCGGGCTGCGCGGCGGACGGGTCAGTGGACGCGGCGGCCTGCGCCGCAACGGGCGCGCTCAGTGCGGCGACCGCGCCGACGACGATGATTTTCCGATCCACGACACGACTCTCGTCGAGGCGACTCATGCCTCGCAAAAGTGTGCGCCGGGGCAGGGTTCCCGCTCAGGCGAGGTGCGGCCCGGGCCCGTCGCCCGCCGCCTCGAGCACCGCCTCGCGCCATTCGCGCTTGAGCGGCAGGATCGGCGGCATCGGCGCGAGGCCGGGCTCCTCGGTCGGCGCGGCGATCGACTCGATGTTCTCGGTCTGCGAGGCGCGGCGCATGAACAGGTTGTAGATCAGCCATTGCGCGCGACTGCGCCGCTCGAACAGCGGGAACCGCCGGGCGATCGACGCGCGCGCGTAGAATTTCTCGTAGGCGCCGCCCTGGCCGATGCGAAGTTCGTCGGCGGTCATCCGCTCAGGACGATAGACGACATGGCCCTGGTCGTACATCGTCCAGTCGAACGAGACGATCCGGTTGGCGCGCTTCATTTCGTACCAGGTCAGCGTGCCAGGATAGGGCGTCAGGACCGAATAGGCGCAGGCGTCGTAATTGGAGTCGATGTTGAACTTCACCGTCTCGTCGAACACGGTGGCGTCGTCGCCGTCGAAACCGAACATGAACAGGCCGAACACGATGATCCCGTAGGAATGGATCTTCTCGACCAGCGCGGCGAACTGGTCGGGCCGGTTGACGTGCTTGTGCACGCTCTGCAGCGTCGATCGGGTGATCGATTCGAAGCCGATGCTCAGCATGGTGCAGCCGCTCCCGGCGGCGAGCTCCAGCATGCGGTCGTCCTGCGCGAGCTTGGAGGTGACGCCGGCCTGCCAATGGATTCCACGGCCCTTGAGAGCGCGCATGACTTCCTTGGGCCGTTCGGGCGTGCCGAAGAAATCGGCGTCGTTGATCGAGATCGTCCGCGATCCGCAATTCTCGATCTCGCGGATCACCTCGTCGACCGGCCGGTAGCGGAACTTCAGGCCGTTCATCAACGGCTCCGCGCAGAAGGTGCAACCCTGGTGGCAGCCGCGCGAGGTCTGGACGAAGGTGCGGTTGACGTAGCGGTTCTTCTTCAGGAGGTCGTAGCGCGGCATCGCCATGCCGACCATCGGATGGAGCTTGTCCGACTTGTAGGTCCCGCGCATCGCGCCGGCGCGCAGATCGTCGAGCAGCCTGTCGATGACGAGTTCGACCTCGCCGATCACGACGGCGTCGGCATGGGTCAGCGCCTCCTTCGGCATGAAGCTCGGATGGACGCCGCCCATCACGACCGGCACGCCTTTGGCGCGGAACGCATCGGCGATTTCGTAGCCGCGGTTGACGTAGCTCGTCATCGCGGAAATGCCGACGAGATCCGCCTTCAAGTCGAAATCGATCGTTTCGATGTTCTCGTCGGTGAGAACCACCTCGTACCGGTCGCGCGGGATGCAGGCTGCGACAGCGAGCAGTCCCGCGAGAGGGGAGTAGAGCGCGCGGTTGAAATAGATGGGGCGGGTGGTCAGCGAATCGGTTTTCGGATTGATCAGATGGATAATTCGAGAACGCATCCGGCATCTCCCCTCGACGCGCCGTAAACGAACCTCGGGCCCGGCGGTTCCCGAGGCAAGTAAATTAATCGCGCGCGGGCGAAAATCGGCTTCGGGTCGATCCGGGGCGGTCCGGCCCCCTGCGTCGGCCGCCAGCGGACCGGATATCACGAGCGCCGCGGCAAGGTCGGGATATCGGGCCCGAAACGGTCGGCCTCGGCGAGCGGGCCGCCGCGCCCCGGATTGGGCCGGCCGCGCGCCCTTGACATGTAAATGTCGGTATTGTCGCCATTTTTTCGCTCCTCTGCGCCGCCCCCTGTCAGCAAAGGCATGCTCTGCAGCGCCTGGTTCCCCGGGCGGCGGGGCCGAGGCGCGAGCGCGCCGGTTATCCATCGACGCAGGCGGTCCTTGATCCCGACGCGCCGTTCGGGGCATTCTGGCCCGCGACAATCGACCGCGGCTTCCCGGAGGAGACGACCCATGTCCCGCATCCCGATCGCGCTCGGCGCGGCCGCCCTGGCGATCGGCCCGGCGTTCGCCACCCCGGCATTGACCGCCACGCCGACCATCATGCGCGCGAGCCCGAGCGCGAGGGCGGCGGCGGTCCAGGCGATTCCCGCCAATGCGGAAATCGAGGTCGACGGCTGCGGCAAGGTCTGGTGCCATGCCTCCTGGCGCAGCCGGGCCGGTTTCGTCCGCGTCGAGGCGGTCGCGGCGCTGCCGGCGGGCGAGCCCTATCCGCCCGAGCCGCCGCCGCCGGTCGTCGTCGCGCCGTTCTATCCGCCGCCCTATCCCTGGGGTCCGGGCTATTATTATGGACCGGGCGTCGGCTTCGGCTTCGGCTACCACCACTGGCGTTACTGAGCGCGCGTCTGAGCTGCGGCGGGCGCCCGGACCGCCCGCGGCCCCTGCGCTCCGAACGCGGCGACGAGGCCGATCGGCCGGCGATCGCGATCATTGACGCGACCCGGCCGTCGTCCCTGCCGCGGCGGCAGTGATGGCGCCGCGGCTGCGCCACCCGGCGGCGCGCGTCAACCGTCGAGGCAGCGCACCGCCAGAACGAGATAGAGCAGGCCGGTCAGCGTCAGCGCCACGAGCGC
>JBEKEI010000087.1:0-18879 GCA_050013915.1 Roseiarcus sp. | reverse complement strand
TTCAATCCCTTACAAAAGGCCAATTGCGCCGCCCTTCGAGCGAAGACGGTTAATGTCCGCTTTACAGATTTCGCCCATTGTCGGCATGATCGCGCGGCGGTCCGAGATCGCCCGCTCCGCGCCTGAAGAAAGGTCCGAAATGTCGCTCCATCCCGCCATCGCCGGCGGCCGCGCCGCGGTCGTGACCGGCGCCGCAAGCGGCATCGGTCTGGCCGCCGCCGGCAAGCTCGCCGAACTCGGCATGAAGGTCTGCCTCGCCGATGTCGACGCCGCCGCGCTCGCCCGCGCCGAGGCCGATGTCGCGCGCCGCGCCGCGCGACCGGGCGACGTCATCGCGGTGGTCGCCGACGTCAGCCGGCGCGAGCACGTGGAACGCCTGAAGGATCGCGCCTACGACGCCTTTGGCGCCGTCGCCGTCCTGATGAACAACGCGGGCGTCGAGGGCGGCGGCGCCCTGCTGGGCGACCCGGCGCGCTGGCGCGCGATTCTCGAGGTGAACCTGTGGGGCGTCCTGAACGGCGTGCAGGTCTTCGCCCCGGCGATGATCGCACAACGGACGCCCGGCGCGATCGTCAACACCGGCTCGAAGCAGGGCATCACCTGCCCGCCGGGCGAAACCGCCTACAATGTCTCGAAAGCCGGGGTCAAGGTCGTCACAGAGGCGCTCGCCCACGAGCTGCGCAACATCGAGGGCTGCGCGGTCACCGCGCATCTCCTGATCCCCGGCTTCACCTTCACCGGCTTCACGAGGATCCATGGCGCGGACAAGCCCGCCGCGGCCTGGACGCCCGAGCAGGTGATCGACTTCATGCTGCCGGCGATGGCGGCCGGCGACTTCTACATCCTGTGTCCCGACAACGACGTGACCCGTGCGCTCGACGAGCGGCGAATCCTCTGGGCGGCGCAGGACATGATCCTGAACCGGCCTGCCCTGTCGCGCTGGCATCCCGATTTCAAGCAGGCCTTCGCCGATTTCGCCGAGGCGGGCCGGCGCTGAGCAGAGTCTGCTGGACCGACCAACGGATCTCCTGCGCGACAGGCCGAGCCGGCGTCCGCACTGGCGGGGCCGGGCCCGCGCCTCGATGTCGCGCCGGGAATGACGATCCACGTCGGACTCGGCGCCGGCCGGATCGCCCGACAAATCCTTTCGTTGTGGAAAGATTTGGCAATTCATTTCTCGTCCGATCGCGGCAAATCAGAGGGTTGCCGGCAAAAGGAAACCCGTGCGCAATTCCCGGGCCTCGGCCCGCCATCCCTCCGCGTCGCCCGGGCCCGGAGGCCGGCGGAAATTTTTGGAAATTTTTGGAAATCTTTGGAAATCTTTGGAAGTCCTTTTGAAGTCCTTTGAAGTTCTTGGAAGTCCTTTGGAAGTCTCTCATCGCCGGGGCTCCCATTGCCGGGGCTCCATGGCATCTCCTGGTATTTCAACGGCTTGCGAGAGGCCGGACGCTGCTCTGACCCTGAGGATGCCGCGCTCCCGGGGCTGTCGAAGGCCCCGGCGGGGCGAGCGATGGAACAAGGACGAACGGACTCGCGAACGCGCCAGAGCCGGCCTCCGCCGGGATCGCCTCGGCGCGGGCTTCCCGACGTTGAAGGAGCGGGCGCCTCGGGCGTTGCGCCCATGCGGGGGTCCGGGGCGCGCCGCCGTCCGGCCCCGCCGCGCGCGACGGCGGCGCCCCTCGCCTTGTCCTCGCCGGCCCTGCGGACGCGTTCGTCGAGCCCGGCGTCAAGTCTGGCGGCGGAATCCTCCTCCTCGTCGCATGGCGACGGCGCGGGTGCAGCGGGGTCGGGCATGGCGAGGCTCCTGCCGAGGGGATCAATGATGGGAGCATAGCCGATCTTTCGGAATATCGCAATAATATTCTCACATTTCTCTTTTACAGACGAATCCGCGGCGCAGACGAAGCGCCCGGTCGCCCGGCGGTCGCAGGCAGCGCGGCCGCCGCCGCCCGCATCGCGCCCGGCGCCCCGAACGTGAGCTTCCACCGTCGGCACGCCAAACGCCGCGCCGACCAGGCCCGCTTCAGCGCCGAGCGCACGCGCGCTGCATTGGCGAAGCCGCGGATCCCTGCTGAGTTCGCCGCCGGCGGCGCCGACCCGCGGGGCAATTTGCTCGACGCACGCCACCAGCCTCAAGGCCGCGGCTCACGCCTCCGGCTTCTTCTGGCGCACCCGCTTGCGGGTCTGCACCTTGACCCGCGGCCCCTCGACGAGGCGCACGATTGCGCCCCAGAGCGTGCGCACGTCCTGTTCGGTCAGCCCGATGCGATGGAAGATGTTGCGAAGATTGCGCTGCATCACCGGCTTCTTGCCGGCCGGCCGGAAGAATCCGCGCTCGTCGAGCTTGCTCTCGAGGAAATCGAAGAAGGCGAGCACCATCTCGCGCGTCGCCGGACCGGACCGCGCGGGCGGCGCGCGCGGCGGGGCCTCGCCACGGGCGGCCAGGAACCATTCATAGCCGCACACCAGCACGGCCTGGGCCAGATTGAGCGAGGCGTAGGCGGGATTGACGGGAAAGGTGATGATCGCGTCTGCGAGCGAGACCTCGCGATTGTCGAGGCCGGTGCGCTCGGGTCCGAACAGGATGCCGCGCTTTTCGCCCGCGCGCCAGGCGGCCGCCGACTCCGCCATCGCCGGCCCCGGGGCGAAAACCGGCTTCAGCTGGCCGCGCTCGCGCGCGGTCGTCGCATAGACGAAATGGAGGTCGGCGACGGCCTCCTCGACGCTCGCGAAGACGCGCGCCGATTCCAGCAGCGCGACCGCGCCCGCCGCCGCGGCATAGGCGGCCTTGCGCCGCGCGTCGGTGCGCGGCCAGCCCTCGCGCGGACTGACGAGGCGCAGGTCGTCGAGGCCGAAATTGGCCATGGCGCGCGCGCACATGCCGATATTGACCGCCAGTTGCGGGCGCACCAGCACAATGGCGGGGCCGCCGGCGACCGCGGGCTTGGTGCGATCCGTTCCCGCCCCGACCATCAGGAATCCCGTGAGCCGAATCCGGCGACGGGCGGCAGTAGCGCCGATTCGCCGCCAGGGTTCAATGACGCGCGGCGCCCGTCCGCGCCGCGGCGTAGCGACGCGCGATTTCGCGCGCAACGACGATGCTGGAATCGATCGGCGCATAGGCGAAGGGTTCGAAACGTCCGGCGAAGCGGCGCACCGCGCCGAGGCGCTCGAGCGCGTCGAGATAGCGGCCGATCTTGCCGCCGCCGCCCGAGGGCTCGAAAACATAGACCGGCGCGCCGGTCGCGGTCGCCTCGCCGACCATGTTGACGCTGTCGCCGGTCACCAGGATCGTCTCGGCATTGGCGAGGATCTGGGCGTAGGGATTGTCGCCGGCGCCATCCCAGACGAAGGCGGGCGCGGCGCCGAGGCCGCGCCGCACCGCCGCGACGAGTTCGGGCGGCGTGCGCCGCGAGGGGGTCGCCATCACGCTGTAGCCCGCCCGGGCAAGGCTCGAGGCTGCCGCCGCGAGCCGTTCGACATCGCCTCCGGCGAAGTCATGCGCGCCGCTCGGCCCGCCGAGCACGATCGCGGCGCGGGGCGCCGGCAGGGCGGCGATGCGCGGGTCGGGCGCGGCGCGGGCCGCGGCGAGCCGCGCCGCCGAGAACGGGTGGGGCGAGGTCAGCGTCGCCACGACGTTCGACCCGGCGAGCTCGTCGTGCTCGGGCGTCCAGATCAGGTCCATCGCCGCGCGCGAAGCGCGCGGATCCTGAAGGAAGACGGCGAAGACGGCGTCCCCGCCGGCCCGCTTGAGCGCGCGGATATAGGGCACGGTGACGCGCCCGCAGGCGATCGCGATGTCGGGGAACGGCCGCGCCAGCGGCGACCCCGCCCGCCCCGGCCGGTCCCTGGGATCGAGCGGGCCGTAGGGCGCCAGCCCGGCGAACAGCGGGCGCGGCGCCACGACGCGCAGCACATAGCCGGCGCCCAGCGCCTCCGCGACCCCCAGGCAATTGGCCTGATGGCCCGCCTTGCCGGACCCCAGAACGAGCACACGCGCGCCCGGCGGCAGCAGCGCGTCATTCGGCAAGAGAAAGGTCCGCCATTCCGATCGCTACAGCCCCATCCGTCCCGGCAGCCATTGGGCGAAGCTCGCGGCGAGCTGGCCGACGCGGCGGCGCTCCGTGTCGCGCTCGTAGACCGAGCCGCCGGTATAGTCGAGCTGGGAGGCGAACCGTGGAAAGGTCGTGACCGTCCGCCCGTTCGGGCCGACCAGGGTGGCGGCGCCCTGGATGTCGTCGCGCGCGTCGCCGCCGCCGAACGGCTGCGTGCCGCCGCCGCCCGACGGGCCGAGCGTAACCAGATCGATCCGCGCGACCAGCCCCGGCGCGGCGCGGTCGCCGGGCGCGAGGCGTCCCGCGAATACGGCCCGCAGCCTTGCGGGGCGTTCTTCGGCGAGCCAGTCGGCCTCCGGGCCGAGGCCGTTGCGCGCGAGCGGCCCGACGTCGACCTCGATCGCGCGCAAGCGAAGATTCGCCGCCGCGGCGCCCGCGAGCGGCGGCGACCCCGCGCCGGCGGCGCCGGCGGGCTGGGCGAAGGCGAACCCGCCAGCGACCAGAGCCGCCAGAATCGCGAGCGCGCCACCCCGTCGCGCGCATCCCTCGCGGACCGTGCAAAGCGACCCCCAGGCGAGCGCGCCGCCTGCGCGTTCGCTCCGAATCCGGATCACACGAAGGAGACCTTCAGGATCTCGTAGCTCTTGCCGCCGCCGGGCGTGGTCACTTCGACGCTGTCGCCGACCTTCTTGCCGATCAGGGCGCGGGCCGTGGGCGAGGTGATCGACACCCGGCCGGATTTGACGTCCGCCTCGCTCTCGCCGACGATCTGGAACACCTTCTTGGCCTCGGTGTCCTCGTCGACCAGCGTCACGGTCGCGCCGAATTTCACCGTCGAGCCCGACAGTTTGGAGACGTCGATGACCTCGGCGCGCTGCAACTTGTCCTCCAGTTCGACGATTCGGCCCTCGTTGTGCGATTGCGCTTCCTTGGCGGAGTGATATTCCGCGTTTTCAGACAAGTCGCCGTGCGAACGCGCCTCGGCGATTGCCTGGATGATTCGCGGGCGCTCCACCTGCTGGAGCCGCATGAATTCGGCCTCGAGGGCGGCGTGCCCCGCGGCCGTGATCGGAAACTTGTCCATAGCCTATCCCTACCGGTCCGGTTCCTCTGCCATTGTCGATAATGCACAGCGGCGCCCCGGCGATGCTCCGCGCGGCGCGTCAACCGAAATAATCCTGCAACGCCCGCACTTCAAGATCGCCGTCGATATAGGCCTCGACGCCCTGGGTCGCGGCGATGGCGCCGGCCAAGGTGGTGTAATAGGGCGTCTTATGCAATAGGGCGGCGCGGCGCAGCGGCCGGGAATCGGCGAGCGCCTGGGCGCCCTCGGTCGTGTTGAAGACGAGCTGGATGGAGCCGTTCTTGATGGCGTCGACGATATGCGGGCGCCCCTCGGACACCTTGTTGATCTTGACCGCGGGAACGCCCTGGGCCTGCAGAAAGCGGGTCGTGCCTCCGGTCGACCGGATCTTGAAGCCGAGGGCGTGGAGCTGGCGCATCGTGGCGAGGATGCGCGGCTTGTCGGCGTCGCGCACCGAGACGAACACCGTACCCGAACGCGGCACGGCCGCCCCGGCGCCGAGCTGGCTCTTGGCGAAGGCGACGTCGAACGACCGGTCGAGCCCCATGACCTCCCCGGTCGAGCGCATTTCGGGGCCGAGCACGGTGTCGACGCCCGGGAAGCGCGCGAAGGGGAAGACCGCTTCCTTGACCCCGACGTGGCCGATCGGCTCGCGCGGAAAGGCGAAGGACGCCAGCGCATCGCCGGCCATGATCCGGGCCGCGATCTTGGCGATCGGCAGGCCGATCACCTTGGCCACGAACGGCACGGTGCGCGAGGCGCGCGGATTGACCTCGAGCACGTAGATATCGTCGTCCTTCAGCGCGAATTGCACGTTCATCAGGCCGCCGACGTCGAGCGCCAGCGCCAGCTTGCGCGTCTGCGCCTCGAGGCGGGCGATCATGTCGGGCTTCAGCGAACGCGGCGGCAACGAGCAGGCGCTGTCGCCCGAATGGATCCCGGCCTCCTCGATATGCTCCATGACGCCGGCCACGACGACGTCGCGCCCGTCGCAGAGCGCGTCGACGTCGATTTCGGTCGCATCCGAGAGATAGCGGTCGAACAGCAGCGGATTGGCCCCGAGCACCGTGTTGATCTGGCCGGTCTTGTCGTTGGGGTAGCGCGCCTTGACGTCGGACGGGACGAGGCCCGGCAGCGTGCCGAGCAGATAGTCGTCGAGCGCGGTCTGGTCGCGGATGATCGCCATCGCCCGCCCGCCGAGCACGTAGGACGGCCGCACGACGAGCGGCAGGCCCAGGTCGGCCGCGATCAGGCGCGACTGCTCGACCGAATAGGCGATGCCGTTCTTCGGCTGTTTCAGGCCCAGCTTGTCGAGCAGGCGCTTGAAGCGGTCGCGGTCCTCGGCAAGGTCGATCGACTCGACCGAGGTGCCGAGGATCGGGGCGCCGGACGCCTCGATCGCGCGCGCGAGCTTCAGCGGCGTCTGGCCGCCGAACTGGACGATCACGCCGCGCAGCGTCCCCTGTTCGCGTTCCTTGGCGAGGATCGCGAGCACGTCCTCGGCGGTCAGCGGCTCGAAATAGAGCCGATCGGAGGTGTCGTAGTCGGTCGACACCGTCTCCGGGTTGCAATTGATCATGATCGTCTCGAACCCCGCCTCGCTCAGGGCGAAACAGGCGTGGCAGCAGCAATAGTCGAATTCGATGCCCTGGCCGATCCGGTTGGGACCGCCGCCGAGGATGACGATCTTTTCGCGCCCGGTCGGGCGCGCCTCGCAGGCGAGAGTGCCGGCGAAGGGCGTCTCGTAGGTCGAATACATATAGGGGGTCGGCGAGGCGAATTCGGCCGCGCAGGTATCGATGCGCTTGTAGACCGGAACGACGCCGAGCGCGCGGCGGACCCGCGCGACCTCGCCCTCCTCGACGCCCGCCAGCGTCGCCAGCCGGAGGTCGGAGAAGCCCGCCGCCTTGAGCGCGCGCAGGTTGCCGGCGTCGCCCGGCAGGCCGTGGCGGCGGACCTTCCTCTCCAGCGCGACGATCTCGGCGAGCCGGGCGAGGAACCAGCGGTCGATCCGGCAGACCTCGTAGATTTCCTCGATGCTCATGCCCGCCCGCATCGCCTGGGCGACGTTGAGCAGCCGGTCGGGGGTCGGCTTGCCGATCGCGGCGCGCAGGGCGTTGTGGTCGTCGCCCTTGCCGAGGCCCTCGATCTCGATCTCGTCGAGGCCGGTCAGGCCGGTCTCCAGCGAGCGCAACGCCTTCTGCAGGGATTCGGCGAAGGTGCGGCCGATCGCCATCGCCTCGCCGACCGACTTCATCGCGGTCGTCAGCACGGGGTCGGCGCCGGGGAATTTCTCGAAGGCGAAGCGCGGGATCTTGGTGACGACATAGTCGATCGTCGGCTCGAACGAGGCCGGCGTCGCCCCGCCGGTGATGTCGTTGGCGATCTCGTCGAGGAGATAGCCGACGGCGAGCTTGGCGGCGACCTTGGCGATCGGGAAGCCGGTCGCCTTGGAGGCGAGCGCCGAGGAGCGGGAGACGCGCGGATTCATCTCGATCACGATCATCCGGCCATCGACCGGATTGACCGCGAACTGGACGTTGGAGCCGCCGGTCTCCACCCCGATCTCGCGCAGCACCGCCAGCGAGGCGTCGCGCATGATCTGGTATTCCTTGTCGGTGAGCGTCAGCGCGGGCGCGACCGTGATCGAATCGCCGGTGTGGACGCCCATCGGGTCGATGTTCTCGATCGAGCAGACGATGATGCAATTGTCCGCCTTGTCGCGGACGACTTCCATCTCGAATTCCTTCCAGCCGAGCACGCTCTCCTCGATCAGCACCTCGTTGGTCGGCGAGGCGTCGATGCCGCGCTCGACGATTTCGATGAACTCACCCTTGTTGTAGGCGATGCCGCCGCCGGTGCCGCCCATGGTGAAGGACGGGCGGATGATCGTCGGCAGGCCGATGTCGGCGAGCGCGGCGAGCGCGGCCGACAGGGTCTTGACGTGATGCGAGCGCGGCGTCTCCAGCCCGATCCGGGTCATCGCCTCGCGGAACAATTCGCGATCCTCGGCCTTGTCGATCGCGGCGGCGGTAGCGCCGATCATCTCGACGTCATAGCGCTCGAGCACGCCGAGCTTCTTCAGCGACAGCGCGCAATTGAGCGCGGTCTGGCCGCCCATGGTCGGCAGCAGCGCGAAGCCGCCGGGAATCGCCCGGCGTTCCTTGGCGATGATCTTGGCGACGATCTCGGGCGTGATCGGTTCAATGTAGGTGCGGTCCGCCATGTCGGGATCGGTCATGATCGTGGCGGGATTCGAATTGATCAGGACGATGCGATAGCCCTCGGCGCGCAGGGCCTTGCAGGCCTGGGTGCCCGAATAGTCGAATTCGCAGGCCTGGCCGATGATGATCGGACCGGCCCCAATGATGAGGATCGTCGCGATGTCTGTCCGCTTCGGCATGTGTCCCCGCGCTTGCCGCCGCGGGCGGGCAAGAGTTCGAGCGCGCTGTCTGGCGCGCCATGAGGACGCCCTGTGCGCGCGTCGCGCCGCGAACCGTCCTCGCATCGGCCGATCGGCGCGGCCGGAGAGCGGTCGTCCGAAGGCGGGTCCTTCCTAAATGAGAATCGGCGATGGGGGAAGAGCGCGCGACGACGCGCGTCGGCGGCCCGCAGCGCGGGCGCGCGCGGCGCTCGAGCGAGAACGACAGCCTCGGCGAGAGCCGGACATCATCGGTCGATATATCGAAATCAGGAGATCATGCACGACATCTCGAGCTGCGCCGACACGCGAAACTGCGCCGGGCTCGCGACGAGAATTTCACTGCGCCCGACCCGATGTCGCGTGACGCGCGAGCGCCGCCGCCGCCGCGCCCATGGAGAGGGCCGGCGAGGTCGCCCGCGCCGGCCCGATCGATCCGCGGACGGCGGCCCTACCGGCCGCGCGAGTAGTAATTGCTGTCTTCCGGAGTCTGGACCGTCCAGCCGAACGGGTCGACATAGCGGTCGGGATCGCCCTCGACAAAGGCCGAACGACCCTCGTTCAAGCCGAGTCCGACGACGTCGCGATGGCGCGGAAGGTCGGCGTCATAGCCGCGATCGCCCGCGAAGCCGCCATCGGGAGTCATGCCCTGGTCGACCGCCTGGGGCTCCCAGATCGCATAGGGGGAATTGGCGGGGAAGGCGAAGGCGCTCGACCCGGCGAGGCCGACGACGACGGCGGCTGTTCCCGCCAGCAGAAAGTTGCGCATCATTCAGTCCTTTAGGTTCATGATATCAATAGAGTGGAATCGCTCCGACGCCGTTGCGGGGCCGGCCGCTCTAATGCGGAGGTAACGGGGCGCTCCGGCGATGGTTGCGCCGCACACGAACCCGTGAGCCGCCCGGCCTGGCGGCCGGCGCTCAGTGGCCGCGCGTCGCGATCCAGATCTGGTACACCGACACCACGAGTTCGGCGACGATGAGGATGACGATCGTCGCCTCGAGTCGGGTCGCGCGATCGGCGTCGATGATGTCGGTCAGCGCATGGGCGGTCTCGACGATGACGTCGAGCTTGCGCTTGAGCGCGCTCGCCCGTTCCTTCAGTTCGTATTCGTCTTCGAGGCGGGCGTATAGGCGCTCGAGGTCGGGGCGGTCCCACAGCACGTCGGGCTTCTCCTCGACCGCGACGCGCCCCGACACGCGGTGCTGGGCGAGCAGCGCCTGGCCGATCAGCCGCAGCATGGCGCGGCGCCGGAACGGCGGGCGGCCGCTGCGCGCGAGCTGGGCGGCGAACGGCTCGATCACGTCGAAGACGGCGTTCACTTCCCGTTCGTCGCGCCCGAGCGCGACCGTCTTGGCGAGCGCGTCGGCGACCACCAGAAAGCGCTGCGGCGAAAGGTCCTTCATCTGGATGGGCCCGCCCGGCGGCGCCAGATCGTCGAAGCCGGGCGCGATTTCCAGAATCGCGGTCTCATCGTCGATCCGCGCGCGCGCTCCCGCGCTGCGCTGCTTGAGCTTGGCGAGCGTATCCTCCTCTTCCAGCGGCGAAAGACCGACGAGGACCGCGACGCCGAAGCGGAACAGTGCGACCATGCCGGAAGCCCCGACCCGGAACGCGAGCGGCAGCGCCGAGATCATGTCGGGCCGCTCGAGGCCGGCGGTCTCGATCCGGTCGCCGACGATGAGGGCGCGGGCGGTCAGCCGCGCCGGCGCGGGTTGGGACACGGCGAAGTCGGTCATTTCGGTTCAATACGCCGCCGGCCGGTCACGCGCCAGCGCGCGGCCCACGCGAGGATCCATCGACCGGCGAACGAATCGCCCGTCCCCGGCGCTCTGCGCGAAGCCGCGCCGGGGCGCGATTGAACGCTGCGCTTTCGCTCCTATATTGCGACGCAGCGCCGCCGACCGGCCGAAGCCGGCGCGCGGAGCGTTGGCGCCCGAGCGGCGAACCGGGGGAATATTCGATGCGCAATCTGGCGATCCTCGCGGCGGTGGCGTTCGGAGTCCTCGCCGACGCCGGCGGGGCCTGGGCGTTCGGCGGCACGGGCAACATCTCGCCCGAGGAATCCCCCTATGCCGTGCTCGAGCCGCAGACGCTGGGGCCGGCGGCCTTGCCGCAGACTTCGACCGCGCCGGCGCAGGCCGAGGAACCGCCGGTGGCGGCGGTCCGCCCGCGCCCGAAGCGGCGGCCGGAAGACAAGAGCGAGTGAGCCTCGCCGCCGCGCCGGCGAGGCCGGGAGGGGCGGCGCGCCCCAGGCGCTAGGACTCGCTGAACCGGTAGCCGATCCCCGCCTCGGTGCGGATGATCGCCGGCGCCGAGGGATCGCGCTCGATCTTGGCGCGCAACTGACCGATGAACACGCGCAGATATTGCGTGTCGTCCTTGTGCGCGGGGCCCCAGACCTCGGTGAGAATCTGGCCGTGGGTGACGACGCGCCCGGCGTGGCGCGCGAGCGCGCACAGCAGGTCGTATTCCTTCGGCGTCAGCCTGACCGGCGCGCCGTCGCGGGTGACGCGCCGCTTGTCCATGTCGATGGCGAGCCCGTCGACTTCGATCTGCATCGGGGGCGGCCCGGCGCCGCCGCGGTGGCGAAGCGCGGTGCGCAAGCGCGCCAGCAATTCGCCGATCGCGAACGGCTTTTCGACGTAGTCGTCGGCGCCGAGGTCGAGCGCGGCGATCTTTTCAGCTTCGCGGTCGCGGGCGGACAGGACGACGATCGGCGCCGAGGTGAACTTGCGCGCCTGTTCGAGAACCTCCTTGCCGTCCATGTCGGGCAATCCGAGGTCGAGCACGATGAGGTCGGGCGCGGCGTTGGCGATCAGCCGCAGGGCCTCGCGTCCGGCGCCGGCATGGAGCACCTCGTAGCCGGACGCCTCGAGCGCCGGCCTCAGGAAGCGCAGGATCTGAGGCTCGTCGTCGACGACCAGGACGCGCAACGCGGTCATGGGCCGCGCGCCCCGGCGCGCGGCCGCGACCGCCGCCGACCCTCCCGCGCGCCCGTCACCCGGTCTCCCCCGGCGAAGCGGCGAGCGGAGTCGCCGGCGCCTGGTCCTGAACCGGGATCGCATGGGGCGCGACGCCGGGCAGCTGGATCACGAGGCGCGTGCCGCGCCGGCGCGCCGCCGGGCTTTCCGCGTGGATGGCGCCGCCCATCGCCTCGACGAGGCCGCGGCAGATCGAGAGCCCGAGGCCGGTGCCCGCCTTGCGGCCGTCCGCGCGGCCGCCCTGCCAGAATTTCTCGAATATGCGTTCGAGGTCGGCCGGCTTCACCCCGGGCCCCTCGTCGGTGACGGAAATCTGGGCGTCGCCGTCGAGCCGCCGCGCATGCACGAGGGCGCCGGCGCCGCCGCCGTATTTGTGCGCGTTGTCGAACAGGTTGAACAGGACCTGTTCCAGCAGATTGGCGTCGCCGCGGATCAGCGGCAGATCGCGCGCGAGACTCGTCGTGATCCGCAGGTCGGGAAACACCTTGCGCGCGCGCTCGACCGCCGCGCGCACGACTTCGGCGATGTCGACGAAGTCGCGCCGCGGTTTCAGCGCCCCCGCTTCGATCCGCGACATGTCGAGCAGATTGGCGACGAAGCGGGTGAGGCGGGCCGCCTCCTCCTCGATCGAGGCGAGCAGGTCGGCGCGCTGCGCCGGCGCCATCGTCTCGCCGAACTGGCGCAAGGTCGTCACCGCCCCGGTGATCGCGGCGAGCGGGGTGCGCAGATCGTGCGACAGCGAGGACAGCAGCGTGGTGCGCAGCTTCTCGTTCTCCTCCAACGCCGCCGTCTTGACGGAATCCTTGACCAGCAGGGCGCGGTCGACCGCGATCGCGGTCTGCTCGAGAATGAGGTTGAGCGCCCGTTCGCGTTCGGGCGAAATGGTCGCCGCCGCGTCTGCCGGCTCGAGGCCGCAGACGCCGCAGACGCCGCGCGTCGTCACCAGCGGGCGGAACTGGAACCGCACATTGGGCAGGGTGCCGGTCCGCCAGCCGGCGGGCTCGGCCTTTTCGAACGCCCAGCGCGCCGCGCTCGTCTCGCCGGGGCTCAGTTGGTCGATCGGCGGCCAGGCGGCCGAGAGGCTCAATTCGCCGTCCTCGGGCAGCATCATCACGACGCAGCGCGCGCCGAGCGTCCTGTGCATGTAGATCGTGGCGGCCAGAAGGATGTCATCGAGCGCGGCGGCGCCCGACAGCTTGCGCGACAGTTCGTAGATCGACTGGGTCGTGCGCGCATTGTCGCGCACGCTCTGGGCCTGGTCGCGCGCGCGCCCGGCGAGCAGGCCGGTCAGCACGGCGACGGCGAGGAAGATCAGCAGCGCGAAGAATTCCTGCGGCTCGGCGATCGTGAATTCATAGAGCGGTTCGACGAAGAAGAAGTCGTAGGCGAAAAATGACAGGACCGAAGCCAGGACCGCCGAGCGCAGACCGAACCGCACGGCGCAGAACAGCACCGCCGTCAGAAAGATCATCGACAGGTTCGGCAGATGCAGCCACAGGTCGATCAGATAGCCGAGCCCGACGGCGACCGCGACCGAGGCGACGGCCGCCAGAGCGCCGATCGGCAATCCGGCGAGCGAGGGCAGCCGCCATCGGCGTTGCGTCCCCTCCTCCCGGGCCCCGATGACCACGTGCACGCCGATGTTGTTCGAGCGGCGCACGATCGCGCTGGTCAGCGACCGCCCGGTCAGCCGCGCCCAAGGGCCGGCGCGCGAGCGGCCGACGACGATCTGGGTGATGTTCTGGCGTTGCGCGAACTGCAGGATTTCGGCCGGCATGTCCTGACCGACCAGCCGTTCCGTTTCGCCGCCCAGCCGCTCGGCGAGGCGCAGGGCGTCGTCGACGAGTTTGGCCCTGGCGGCGTCGGTCTCCTCGCGGCCGGCCGCCTGCACGGTCACCGCGACAAAACTGGCGTTGAGGCCGGTCGCGAGCCGGCTCGCCGTCCGCACGACCGCTTCGGACAGGGCGTCCGGGCCGACGCAGACGAGCAGCCGCTCGGACGTCTCCCAGGGACCCTCGATCGCGTGCTGGCGCAGATAGTCGACCATCTGATCGTCGACCCGCGCGGCGGTGCGCCGCAGCGCGAGTTCGCGCAGCGCGGTGAGATTGCCGACGGTGAAGAAGTTCTGTTGGGCGAGGCGTGCGGTCTCGGGCAGATAGACCTTGCCCTCCTTCAGACGCTGGATCAGCTCGTCGGAAGTGACGTCGACGAGCACGATGTCGGCGGCGTCGCGCAGCACGGTGTCGGGCACCGTCTCGCGCACCGCGACGCCGGTGATCCGCGAGACGACGTCGGCGAGGCTCTCGATGTGCTGGATGTTGAGCGCGGTCCAGACGTCGATATGGGCGTCGAGAAGCTCCTCGACGTCCTGCCAGCGCTTGGGATGGCGGCTGTCGGGCGCGTTGGTGTGGGCGAGTTCGTCGACGATGATGAGCTTGGGCCGACGCGTCAGCGCGCCGTCGAGATCGAATTCCTCGATCGTCTGGCCGCGATAGACGACCGCGCGCCGCGGCAGCACCTCGAGCCCTTCGAGCAGCGCCGCAGTCTCTGATCGCCCGTGGGTCTCGACGAGCCCGACGACGACGTCGACGCCGTCCTTCCTGAGGGCGCGGGCCCGCGCCAGCATCGCATAGGTCTTGCCGACGCCGGGCGCCGCCCCCAGGAAGACCCAGAGCCGGCCGCGCGCCTCCTTGCCGACCAAGGCGAGCAGCGCGTCGGGGTCGGGACGACGGTCGATGTCTCTGTCCTGCGCCACGGAACTCAGCGCTCTCTGGTCACGGCCGCCCGACCATAGCGCCAAATCGCTTCGGCGTCGCCCCGGTTTCCGCGCCGCCCGTTCAGGACGACGGCGCGGCGGCCATCGCGTCGAGAGCCATGTTGAGCAGCAGGACGTTGACGCGCGGCTCGCCGATGAGGCCAAGGACGCGGCCCTGGACGTGGCCTTCGACGAGCGTGCGCACCTTGTCTTCGGGCAGGTTGCGCGCCTTGGCGACCGAGGCGACCTGGGCGAGGGCGTTGTCGGGCGAGATGTGCGGATCGAGCCCCGACGCCGAGGTGGTGACGGCGTCGGCGGGGATCGGCCCGGTGACGCCCGCGGCGCGCCTGGCGTCGACGTCGGCCTTCACGCGGTCGATGAGCTTCTGCGAGGTCGGCCCGAGATTGGAGCCGGTCGAATTGGCGGCGTTGTAGGGCGCGTCGATCGTCTTGGAGGAATCGTCGGGATGGGCGGGATCCTGGGCCTGGGTCGCCGACGGCCGCGGATGGAAATATTTGTCCGACGCGAAATTCTGGCCGATCAGGGCCGAGCCGACCGGCGGCCCGCCGACCGGCAGCAGGCTGCCATTGGCCTGATGCGGCATCAGCACCTGGGCGATTCCGGTGATCGCGAGCGGATAGGCGAGGCCGGTCAGCAGCGTGAACAGCGCGAGCAGGACGACGGCGGGGCGAATCTGGCTGAGCATGGTTCTCTCCTCAGGCGAGGCGAAGCGCGGAAATGACGATGTCGATGATCTTGATGCCGATGAACGGCGCGACGATGCCGCCGAGGCCGTAGATCAGCAGGTTGCGGCGCAGCAGCGCGGCGGCGCCGACGGGGCGGTAGGCGACGCCCTTCAGCGCGAGCGGGATCAGCGCGATGATGATCAGCGCGTTGAAGATGACCGCTGACAGGATCGCCGACCTCTCGGAGCCGAGCCCCATGATGTTGAGCGCGCCGAGTTCGGGATAGGTCGTGACGAACAGCGCGGGAATGATCGCGAAATATTTGGCGACGTCGTTGGCGATCGAGAAGGTGGTCAGCGAACCGCGCGTCATCAGCAGCTGCTTGCCGATGCCGACGATCTCGATCAGCTTGGTCGGATCGGAATCGAGGTCGACCATGTTGCCCGCTTCGCGCGCCGCCTGGGTGCCCGTCTGCATGGCGACGCCGACGTCGGCTTGGGCCAGGGCCGGCGCATCATTGGTGCCGTCGCCGCACATGGCGATCAGCCGGCCGCCCTGCTGCTCGCGCCTGATGTAGGCGAGCTTGTCCTCGGGGGTCGCCTGGGCGAGGAAATCGTCGACGCCGGCCTCCGAGGCGATCGCGGCCGCGGTCAGCGGATTGTCGCCCGTCACCATCACCGTCTTGATGCCCATCGCGCGCAGTTCGGCGAAGCGCGAGCGTATGTCGGGCTTGACGATGTCCTTGAGGTGGACGATGCCGAGCAGCGCGCCGTTGTCGCAGACCGCCAGCGGCGTGCCGCCGGAGCGCGCGATGCGGTCGACCGCCTGGTTGAAGTCGGCCGGCGCGGTCTCGCGCGTCATCCGCGCCGCCGCGAGGATCGCGTCGACTGCGCCCTTGCGCAGCACCCGGCCCGGCAGGTCGATGCCCGAGACACGCGTCTGCGCGGCGAACGGAACCACGGTCGCACGCGCCGGCGCGCCCGGCGTGTCGACGCCGTAGCGGCTCCGGGCCAGCGACACGATCGAGCGGCCTTCCGGCGTCTCGTCGGCGAGGCTGGCGAGCAATACCGCCTCGGCAAGGCTGCGTTCCGCCACGCCCTTGACCGCGATGAATTCGTCGGCCATCCGATTGCCGAAGGTGATGGTGCCGGTCTTGTCGAGCAGCAACGTGTCGACGTCGCCCGCCGCCTCGACCGCGCGCCCCGAGGTCGCGATCACGTTGAACCGTACGAGACGGTCCATCCCGGCAATGCCGATCGCCGACAGCAGCCCGCCGATCGTGGTGGGGATGAGGCAGACGAGCAGCGCGATCAGAACCGTCACAGACAGCACCGTGCCCGAATACCCGGCGATCGGCCACAGCGTGACGCAGACGATGAGGAAGATCAACGTGAGGCCGGACAGCAGGATCGACAGCGCGAGTTCGTTGGGCGTCTTCTGGCGCTCGGCGCCTTCGACGAGCGCGATCATGCGATCGATGAAGGTCGAGCCGGCGGCTGCGGTGATCCGCACCTTGATATGGTCGGAAAGGACCGTCGTGCCGCCGGTGACGGCCGAGCGGTCGCCGCCCGCCTCGCGGATGACAGGCGCCGATTCGCCGGTGATCGCCGATTCGTTCACCGAGGCGACGCCCTCGATGATCTCGCCGTCGCCCGGGATGATGTCGCCGGCCTCGACCAGCACGACATCGCCGACGCGCAGGTCCTGAGCGTTCACGCCCTGGATGACGTCGCCGAGATTCTTCGCGTCGACATAGCGTTTGGCGCGCGTGTCGCTGCGAGTCTTGCGCAGCGCGTCGGCCTGCGCCTTGCCGCGCCCCTCCGCCACGGCTTCGGCGAAATTGGCGAACAGCACCGTGAACCACAGCCAGAACGCGATCTGCCCCGAGAACAGCGCCGTTCCATTGTGCGCGACGAGGTCGCGCACGAAGAAGCAGGTGACGACGAGCGAGACGACTTCGGTGACGAAGATCACCGGGTTTTTCGCGAGCGCGCGCGGATCGAGCTTGCGCAGGGCGTCGAGCGCCGCGGCGCCGATGATCTGCGGATCGAAGAGCCCCTGGGCCCGTGCGTTGGTGGACATGGATGACTCCAATCGGCTGAGGTCGCGGGGTCAGAAGGCCTTGCCGCCGAGCATGAGGAATTGCTCGACGACCGGCCCCAGAGCGAGCGCGGGGAAATATTGCAGGAGGTAGAGGATGACGATGACGCCGAGCAGCAGGCCGACGAACAGCGCCCCGGTGGTCGGAATGGTGCCCGCCGAGGCGGGCGCCTTCTTCTTGGCGGCAAGCGATCCGGCGAGCGCGAGCACGGGGATCGCGTAGGCGAAGCGGCCGAAGAGCATCGCAATGCCGAGCGTGGTGTTAAACCAGGGCGTCGCGCCATTGAGGCCGGCGAAGGCCGAGCCGTTGTTGGCGTTGGTCGACGCATAGGCGTAGATGATCTCGGTCAGGCCATGCGGCCCGGCGTTGCCCAGGCTGTCGAGCGCGGTCTTCAGCAGCACCGCCGTCGCCGAGAAGCCGAGCACGACCAGCGGATAGATCAGCACCGCGTACATCGCGAGCTTCATCTCGCGCGTCTCGATCTTCTTGCCGAGATATTCGGGCGTGCGGCCGACCATCAGCCCGGCGACGAACACCGCGATGACGACCACGACGAGGAAGCCGTAGAGCCCCGCGCCGACGCCGCCCGGCCAGATGCAGCCGGCCAGTATGTCGAACAGCGGCACGAGCCCGCCGAGCGGGGTCAGCGAATCGTGCATCGTGATGACGGCGCCGGTGCCGGTGCCGGTCGTGGCGGCGGAGAACAACGCTGACATCGCCTGGCCGAAGCGGATCTCCTTGCCCTCCAGATTGCCGGCGGAGGGATCGACCCCGAGGGCGGTCACGCCGAGCGTCCCCGCGCTCTCGGCCCAATAGATGACGCCGATGCCGACGACGAGCAGAACGCCCATGGTGACGAGTATCGCGCGGCCCTGCCTGAAATCGCCGACCGCCTTGCCGAAGGCGAGCACGGCCGAGACCGGGATCAGCAGCAGCGCCCAGATCTGGATGACGTTGGTCCAGGCGTTCGGATTTTCGAAGGGATGCGCGGAATTGACGTTGAAGAACCCGCCGCCGTTGGTGCCGAGCTGCTTGATCGCCTCCTGGCTCGCCACCGGCCCGATCGAGATCGTCTGCTTGGCGCCCTCCAGCGTCGTCACGTCGACCGAGCCGGCGAGCGTCTGCGGCACGCCGAGCGCGACGAAGACGAGCGCGATCACGATCGAGATGGGCAGCAGGACATAGAGGCAGACCCGGGTCATGTCGACCCAGAAATTGCCGACGGTCGTAGCCGAAGAGCGGGCGAACGCGCGCACGAAGGCGAAAGCGACCGCGAGGCCGGTCGCCGCCGACAGGAAATTGTGGACGGTGAGGCCGAGCATCTGGGTGAGATGGCTCATCGTCGTCTCGCCGCCGTAGTTCTGCCAGTTGGTGTTGGTGATGAAGCTGATCGAGGTGTTGAAAGCGAGGTCCGGCCCGACCGCGTCGAAGCCCTGGGGATTGAGCGGCAGCAGGTTCTGCAGGCGCTGCAATGCGTAGAGCGACACGAAGCCGGCGATTGAGAAGGCGATCAGCGCGATCGCGTAGAGGAACCAGCTCTGCTCGCGCGTCTCATCGACGCCGGACAGACGGTAGAACACTCGCTCGACCGGCCGCAGGACGGGGGAGAGCAGGTTATCCTTGCCGTCGTAGACGCTGACGAGATAGCCGCTGAGCGGCATCGCGGTCGCGATCACCAGGGCGAGGACCACAGCGATTTGCAACCAGCCGACGAAAGTCATGGCGTCACCTTCACGTTCAATATGTCTGGCGAATTCAGAATTTCTCTGGGTAGATCAGCGTGTAGAGAAGGT